>CAYGCU010000123.1:0-2786 GCA_964348475.1 uncultured Candidatus Bathyarchaeia archaeon | reverse complement strand
TTCTCTTTTCCCTCCTCCCCTTCCTTCTCATACTCTCTCACTCTCTCTCTACACACACACCGTACACACCGCACACACAACAGAAGAGTAGTTAAGAAAACATGTGCGCTCAGATTCTGAGAAAAAAAGAAGAGATTTGGGTGGCAGTGGACCCTAGCGCAGGGACTACACAGCGTCTATTGCAGCGTCTGCTTGGACGAGTCCTGCACCAGTGGCGTCTGCACCCCAAGATGTGTAGTCAAATTGTCCTGGCACCGTCGTCCAATCTTCCTCAAACCCATACATTCCAAACTCGTACACATCATAGATCAGAGCTGTTCCCGGTCGAATGGTAAAGGCCGTCTCTTCAAGGATGCTCTCGACATCGGCAGGAGTCAAATCCTGTGTGCCGTCCTCAAAGTCTTTCTGCAACATCAGCGCAACGATTCCCGCGACGTTTGGCGTTGCCAGGCTTGTTCCTGCGCCGCCTCCGGGAAGACCGTCCATAAGAACTGCCGTTCCAGGTGTGACTACATCTAAATCTTCCCCTGCACGTTCCCTCGGACTACCCCAGTGGATATACACTTGGGGTTTGTTTCCCAACGAGTCCGGTTTTCCGCCGAGGTTTTCTGGAACGTCGTCGCGCCACCATGGAACGGCTGGATCCCCATCTCCGATCCACTCCAGGGTCCACTCGCAGACGCCTACCGAGATAACCTCAGGGTACGCTGCAGGATAGACCATGCCCCAGGGTTCTAAGCCACCTCCAGCAACCACAACAATACCTAAATCTATGGCGCGTTGGATCGCGGCCCTCATGAGAGCTAGATATTCTGGCTCCGCCCACCAACCGTAAGTAATGCTAATTACTATGGGCTCCTGAATCGTTCCGCGCGCGCGCGCAAAATTAGGTATAAGACTAATGTTTCTTCTAACACTCCATCATTTCCTCCAGTTCCACGTAGTGCGTGAAACGATACTTTTCTAATGCACGCAGGGAACATTAAGTGGATATTGTTCCCAATGCGCGCGCTAGTTTAATACTGCAATTCTTGGCATCCACGTTTTCCGTTCATCTCTCAGAAATTTCGCTAGGAGCAATGCTTCTTCATTAATCAAAGTTTCAATAGTTTGTTTCTTCCCAATTCTCATTCTTGGAACTTCAACTGTTGCTTCGAAGAAAGCGTTTAGTTGCTTCATCAACTGCCTCGTCTGACCACCATTCAGATACTCACGTGTCCCTTTCTCTTCTTTGACATGTTTTCTGCTTTTGTTGTGAAGTCTTTCTTCCTCAACTTCCTGCAGTAGACTGTTAGTTGATACTTATCTCGAATGTTAATTTCTATCTCTCCAATACGAAAACTTTCTCGTGTGGAATCTTCGTTGGAATACGCCCAATCAGCATTTTCTCACCATATCTTTTGCTCAGACCTATCGGTTCGAGTTGTTCTGCAAGCGCCAAGGCTGATTCCAACTTTTGATTTGCCCTTGAGTATATGGTCAGTAACGGATCGCCTTTTTTCACCTGGTCCCCAAGCTTGGCCCTCAACAAGACACCTGCGCCCTTTTCTTTGGGCGCTCCAGCTACCCTAGCCATTTGAGCAACTGCTATATTGTTAATCCATACCACTCGGCTGTCAATATCTGAAACAATTTGTGTTGTTTTATCTCCAAGCTCTATGTCGTCAGGTGCAACTTCAGGGTTTCCTCCTTGTGTAGCAATTATCTCACGAAACTTTCTATCGGCCTTGCCAGATTTAAGAAGGGTTTGCGCAGTGCCTTTTCCATCCTTGATACCCATCATGTCGAGAAGAATGCCAGCCAATTCTGTTGCTTTATTCACCAAATCGAAAGATCCGTTGCCCTTTAACGCCAAGAGGGCTTCTCTAGCCTCTAGAGCAGGTCCTACTGCGAAACCCACTGGCTGTTCACCAAAGGTTAATGCGCATTGTACCTGCATGTTAAGACGCTTGCCCAATTCTATGAAGTCTCTAGCTGAAGAGTGAGCTTCTCCAACTGTCTTTATTTTTGCTCCTCTTCCAGTGGGTATATCTATCACAACGTATTCTGCACCTATTGCTTTCTTCTTGCTAAGAATTGACGGAAGAAGAAGTGGGTCTATTGACAAGGGATATTCCACTTGGATGAAAAGATCGTCTGCAGGGGCAAGGTCTAATGCGCCTCCCCACACCAAACATGCGTTGGTTTTGTTGACTACACGTTTTATTTCCTCCGCATTCAGACTGACAGGACACAGAACTTCCACTCGATCCGCTGTTCCTGCTGGTGAAGTGATCGCTCTCGATGATGTTTTGGGTATTGTGAAACCTGCTGCCGCAACTATTGGAACAACAAGTAGCGTAGTCTTGTCGCCTGGAACCCCTCCGATACTGTGCTTGTCCAAAACTGGACCTTTGTTCCAGCGAAGAGTTTTTCCGGTTGCTACCATAGCTCTTGACAGAGCTTCAGCTTCATCTATACTCATGCCCCAAATGTGTAGGGCTGTGACGAAAGCAGCAAGCTCGACGTCACTTAGATGTCGTTCCACTATGTCTTTGATAATTTCCTTCATTTCTGGGCCTCGAACTCGATGTCCCAAAATTTTGTTTCGTATATATCCTAGTGATTCAGGTCTCTCAGCAGGCTGAACTTCAACTGATTCTCCAGAACGAATGTCTAATACACTACGGACTTCATCGTATACACCCAACGTTTTTCGGGGAAAAGTTGCCGCGACGTTGACGATTGCGATTGCGCTTTTTTCCCGATACTTAATTATTATTCTGTCAGAAGGGTGGAGTCCTAAT
>CAYGCU010000122.1:0-2808 GCA_964348475.1 uncultured Candidatus Bathyarchaeia archaeon | reverse complement strand
ACAAGAAGCGCTCCCGCAGCTAAGAAGATATCTAAAGACTCTGCTAGGACGAGGTTGGCAACTGAAACTGAGACTACGGGTAGGAAGAAAAGGAAAACTCCCGCTTTCGTAGCAGAAACATCTTCCAAAGCTTTACTCCAAAACAAGTAAGCTAACCCTGAGCAAAATAGGCTCAAAATAAGTAGTAGAAACCAAACCCACAGAGATGTAGGCAGAACTGGCCGTTCCAACAGAAATGCGCCTGGAAACAAGAATAATGTTCCGAAGATCAATGAGAACATGGTGACCCTGTCTGCGCCATACTTTGACAAGACGTCTCTGCCAACCACGGAATAAAACGCCCAAGAGAGAGCAGATCCAAGAGACAGCAGATCTCCAATTATTCTCATCGGATTAAGCGACCACTCTACAGGCCTTATTATTAGCACAACCCCAAGAAAGGCAAATACAATACCAGAAACACGCTTCAAAGTCATTCGCGCCTTCAGATAAAAATGATCCAACAAAGCAATGAAAACCGGATTTGCCGAAATAATTAAGCTGGAATTCGAAGCCGTTGTCAATTGCAACCCAAAATTCTGAAACACATGGTATAAGGTTACCCCTGTCAAACCCAGCGCCGAAAAAATTTTCCACTCTTTCAGAATATGCCCGCCAAAAGCATTCTTGTCTTGAGAATAAGTGAAAGCAACGACAAAAGGCAGAACGACTAAGAAACGCAGAAAAGCCAAGGTCACAGGCGGAATTTCCTCCAGTCCCAGTTTAAGCAATGTAAAAGACGACCCCCATAGAAAAACAACTGACGAAAGCATCAAGGCACTCTTTAGTTTCATCACTACACCTCTTCATCCTACGCAGTCCAAGTTATCATAAGGCTTGTGCTCGCGAATCAAACAGAAAAAGAGGAAAGTCAATCAATTGCTGTCAGTATCCTCACGACGCAAAGGTTGCAAGTTCAAGTCTTGCCCGGCCCACTAAAACAAAAACTCCCTACCCACAAACTCCCGTATTTTACTTGGACAAAACGGCGCTAAAACGGCGTGAGGAAGAAAACGTCCAAGCCTGGGCGTAAGACCCACAGCATAGGTCCCCAACTTACACACAACCACATGCTCAAGCAACCCCAAAGAGTCCACCTTAACAATGTCACGAACGTGTTTCGACGCGTACACGGCACGCTCAACATCAGAAAAGGGCGCACCCAAAACCAACAGTCGATCAAGATTAGAGCGAATCCAACGCTTGACTTGAGAGAGTTGAATCTCTGACAGCTCAGCTTGGACACTTTTCTTTTCAGCCTCTGCACTACCAACCATCTTCACTTCTAGCGGCAGATTGTCATAGAGACAGAAGAGCTCAATTACTTGCTGAAGAGGGAACTCTTTTCCGTCAGCAAGCTGAGCCTGAAGGGTGTCCAATGGAATTACGGCGTCCCAGATTTGAGGAGAAAAAACTCCTATGTCCACACGAAGTTGGTTCTCGCTCTCTTCGGAAGAGATAACCCTTCCTCGCACGGTGGAAAACTTTTTCAGTCCCTCAGTGGAAGCCGGGGCCAACCCGACTTCTTGATCCAGATAGTTTAACGTAACGGTTTCGTCCTCTCCAGACACTTCTACTTGAATCCATCCACGATCTGTTTTGCCAATAACCCTCAACCTTACCCTAAGTCCTTTGCACAGAGAAGACAAAACCGATTCGAAATTTTTGGCGGAATAGGTTCCGTACACCTTTTCAAGCAGCGTGACTCTCGGCATCCAAATCCCCGATTGCAGACGAAATCTCAGCGTGAAGTCTTTTCACCCTTTCAATTGCAGGGTGCGTTTCACCCAGATCCCAAGAAAGCTTTTCAATGGTTTGCTCAATTGGAACTTTTCTTAACCCCTCAATTAACTTGTCAGCGTAGGCCACAATCTTTTCTTCCAAGGTTCGCGGCAGGTAATCTTTAACTGGCCAACCCAACTTCTCTGCCTCGTCAATAGGTATGCCACCACCCACGTGACGACCAATGATAGATACCACAGTTTCGGGCAAACCCAACGACTCAGCAATTTCCATGCCCACAACTACGTGATCAACACTATGTGTTTTTGAACGTCCAATGTCGTGGAGGAGCGAGCCGATTTCAACCAGCTGGACATCAACGTTTACCCCCTTTTTTTCGAAGGCTCTAGCAATCTGCACGGCAACCGCTGCAACAGCTTTACAATGTTCTACAACCTTGCGGGAACATCCAGCTTTCAAAAGGAGACTCAGAGCTTTTCGCCTAGACGGCAGCCGCTCACTCACTCAGCTCCTTCCTTAACTCCCCAATTTTGCTGTTTAAAGCCTCTATGAGCTGACCGTTGTCAAAGTGCATCAAAGGCTTGTTACATGCAGGGCACCTAAAAACTAGGTCCACAGCTTCTTCGAAAGGGAATCGCCGACAACCGGCGGTGTGGCAATAGTAAAAGTCGTGGCTCTTCTCATATTCAACTCTGGCTTGCAGCTTCTCCAAGACGCGACGTTTCTGATTAAAGATAAAACCCTCAAGCTGGTCCGGTTGAAGCCTCCAGTGGAAAATGAACCACCCGGTGTGTTCGTCGCGGGACCTCCTCAGACCCACTAGGGAATGATCGTAAAGCTTGTACAGAATTTTGCGAACTGAGTTGAGGCGTATTCCGGTTTGAGAGGAGATTTCGTCGTCTGTGATTTCATTCACTCCTTTGAGGGTGCCAATGATTTGAACAGCCTCTTCGCTACCGAATACCTCAGCAACCTTTGTCAAAGTTTTGTCATCCACAAATAACATTGAAAGGCCTCTGTGAATGC
>CAYGCU010000121.1:0-2938 GCA_964348475.1 uncultured Candidatus Bathyarchaeia archaeon | reverse complement strand
AACACCTCGTTTCATTCTTTCACTGAGAAATTTGTTGAAGAGAAAGGACTGATAGGCTTGGACTAGGAGTCTGCGCAGCTTTAGGGGTAGATTTCGGAATGCACCTACAAAGTCCTTTGGTTGTCTTGTTAGTTGAGTGAGCATGAGGCGTTCATACCTGAGATAGGTTGGAAAGCTGCGAAGCGCCTCCTTGAAGTCTTGCGTGTCCTGGAGTTGTTGCCGAGCCTCTCTGGATTCAGGATGTTCGTAGGGGCTTGGCTGGGCGAGGTAAGTGAGTGCCGCCTCTTCTAAGTTGCCTCGCACCAGAAAACCACCCACCAGATGGGTTAACGGTCGAACGGTGCCGAAGCGTTGATGCCCAAAGAAGTTGGGAAGTCCACCCAAGCTGGACAACTCGCCTTGGACGTTTTGGACTCGCTTTTCAATCAGAGAAGAAGGATGGGAGATCGCTCGGACTAGTATGTGAAATTTGTTTCCAAGGAGGAGGCGAGAGTGAACCTTTTCATCGGAAAATGTTAGTGGTCGAACCGCTATGTCTTTGATTTTAACCCTTGAAACTCGCTCTGGGGTGACTCCTCGGATGCTGATGTGCTGGGCGGTGAGAGCCTTGGCATCCTTTATTCCCGCTATTTGGACACGCTTGTAGCTTATGCCCAACCGTCTAGCAACCTTCTTAACTGCGCGGAGAGTGTCCCAGTCTCGCTTAACCAGCACGCAAATGAGGTAGCGACCCTCTCCAACGGGCTGCGGAGTTTCAACATGCTGAATCTCAGCTTTTGCTCCGTCTGCCAGAACTTCTTCAACCATAAAGTCTTCAGGGAACTGGCGAATTATCCCACCGATTCCTGAAGATTGGGAGGCATATGTTTCTATGCCGAGTTTCCTCTCCAGCTTAGGAACCTTCAAGCGAATCGCCACTTAGAAGAGGTTCATCTCACCCGTTATCTTGTCCACCTGATCGGAGGGTGCTGGTCCGATTCCTAGGCAGGTTGTGGTTCCCGGTGGAAGCTCAGTTAAACCTCGATCGGTAATCAGAGCGGAAGGTAGTCCCAAGTCCTTAGCTTTTCTCTCCAGCATTAAGAGCTCCTTTTCAGACTCTGCTCTCACCGTTATCTTGCATTGTCCTTCCTCTATCCAAGCTTTCCACCAGTCAGAAAATCGTTTCCTAGCTTCTTCAGCCGCGGAAACCGCTGCGTGCCCGGCTTGAGCCGCTATCTTGCCCCTGCTCATCCTGAGGTCAACCCGTAGAACAATGACCTGCTTATATTTAAACTCGGACATACTAAGTCTGCAACCTCAATTGTCTTAAAGCGATTTAAGTGTTAATTCGTTCTTGCAGGGGCGTTTCCTAAGCCTTCTGGCGAAGTGAGCGAGGAAAAAATTGAGTAGAGCGCTATTATGAGCGCTGTTGGGTGTTGAAGAACACGAACCAGCGATTTTCCCTGAAAGTCTAGGTCCCCAATTTCTTCAAGGATTCTGTTCACCCCAAGTTTCGAGCATAATTCAATGACCCTGTCAATCTTGTCGTCGGGCAAACGGTTGAGCATTTTCCTTATTTGGCGCATCGCTGTCAGGTCAAAGCCTATCCGTTCCCTCCATCGAGACTGATACCGTGACAAAAAGCCTGCGGAAAAGTCGTTGCTTTTAAGGGCGTCGTAAGCAACTTCACCCGCCATCCTAGAGCACAACAACCCAAAGACGATGCCGCCCCCAGTAGTGGGCTTCACTTGTGAGGCAGCGTCTCCCACAACGAGAAGCCCGTTCCAGTATGTCTTGGGAATTGCCCCTCCGAGCGGAATGGGATGAAGAGAGGGGGCGGTGACCTTACTACTTCGCAGTTTTTTGGAAGCCACAGGATGCTCTCGCATTAATCGCTTAAGGTATTCTCTTGGATCGCCAAACTTCGTGGCTAGACCCACCTTAGCTGAGCCGTCCCTCTTAGGAATGATCCAAGCGAAAAAGCCTGGAGCATATTTTCTGCCAAGATACACTTCAACCGTGTTCATGTCCACCTCCTTCACCCTGTCCACCTCTGCTTGGATGGCGTGGACGACCATGGACCTGTCCAACGTTTGCAGTCTAGCTTTCTTTAAGAGAGTCGACGAGCATCCCTCAGCGTCTATCACAAGGTTGGACGCCAAAGTTTCTCTAGTCCCTTTCCTCCTAACGACAACTCCTCTGACGAAATTAGAATCTTCAAGAAAAGATTCTGCCCTCGACTTCAAGAGGAACCGCACACCAGCCCTCTCGGCAAGATCCGCGAGGTGCTTATCCAAAAGTTCCCTGTTTAGAACGCAGGCCACCGAGGAAGCGCGTCCAATTGTAAACTCCCTACCACACGGTGAGTAGAAAACAGCCCCGCTGGATTTATTCTCCACAATCTTCTTCGGCAAACTCAATCCTACACGCTTTAAACCACTGACGCTCACAAGGCCCGCGCAATGTTTGGGCACACCTATCTCCCCGTGCTCCTCACAAACCACCACCTTCGCGCCCAGTCCCGCGGCTGTCAAAGCTGAGAAGGAACCGCACACCCCGCCTCCAACTACGACAACGTCAAACTTTTCGCCCAAACCTTTCCTCTCTACACTACGTTTCAATTAGAGCCAACACCTAGTCTCCTGAAAACTCCTTTAAACAATTCCGCTCTCACACAACCTTGCACATCTCCCGTACAAGGAGATCTATAAAAATAATAGGGGGCTATAAGAAAGAATACGCAAACAAAGTAACAATACGCTATATTAGTAGCCCCGGTACTAGAGCAAAAGAAAAAAACAAACAACACGTAACATCAAAACACAGCACATATAAAGGAGTACATCTATACCGAATCTCCTTCGAGGAATCAACGTGACAGAAAGAACAAGCATTTCAATCAGTGTTCCCACATGCACCTCATGCCACCGAATCATAGCCCCAAGAACAGAAGCAACAA
>CAYGCU010000120.1:0-3019 GCA_964348475.1 uncultured Candidatus Bathyarchaeia archaeon | reverse complement strand
GGAGCGTCTTTTTCACCTCTTCCGAGCTTTTGGTGGCGGGGCGCAAAACCGGCAAGGCGGTGCTCGCTAGGTCCGCGCCAATCGCCAAAGCTTTTGCCACATCCATTCCAGATCGTATCCCACCTGAGGCAATGACGGTTAGATGAACCGATTGGACCACCTCGATGAGGCTTGCTGCGGTGGGGATTCCCCAGTCCCAAAAGTTTTCTCCTAGCCTCTGGCGGGACTCGTCTCTAAGCCTCTTCGCCCGGTGGTACTCCACCGCCGCCCAGCTGGTTCCACCAGCTCCAGCCACATCGATTCCTGCAACGCTGGCAGTCTCAAGTATTTCTGCTTGTTCCGCCGCTATGCCCGCGCCCGTTTCCTTGACTATAACCGGAACGTCGATCGTTTTGGCGATCTCGCTTATCTTCTTGAGAACTCCTGCATAGTTTGTTTCTCCTTCAGGTTGAACAGCTTCTTGCAGTGGGTTCAGGTGGATAGCCAACGCGTCAGCGTTCATCATCTCTACTGCTCTTCTGGCTTCTGTGATTCCGTATCCTTCGACGAGCTGGGGGGCTCCAATGTTGGCTATGAGGAAGGCTGTTGGAGCTTTCTCCCTAGCCACGGTGAAGGTGTGTTCCAGCTTAGGGTTGTTAATGGCCGCTCTTTGACTTCCCACTCCCATTCCCAGTCCTAGTTCCTCTACTGCCTGCGCGATGGCGCCGTTGATTTTTGTGGTTTCCGCGGCGCCGCCGGTCATTGCTCCTACGATGATGGGTGCGGAAAATTTGTGGTTAAAAACGGAAGTTGAAAGGCTAATCCTGTCTCGTTGAATTTCAGGTAGTGCCCGATGCACGAGGAAAACGTCCTCAAATCCTGTGGTTCTTCGCCGGGCTTGCACATCCTCTTCGAGGCAGATTTTAATGTGGTTTGATTTTCTCTCCTCGGTTTGGTTAGGCAAATGCTTCGCCTCTTTCGATTACCGTTCCAACAACTCTTTCACCTTTAAGGGCTTTGTAAACGTTACTGGGTTTCGCGGCGTTTACAATAATGACTCGGATTCCCTTTTCAACAGCTTGCATTAACTCGAGCACTTTTCCGAGCATGCCCCCAGTTACGTCGGTTACTCTGGCCTCCCCAATCTTGTGTTGCAGTTTCCTCAACTCCTGCGGGGTAATTTGTTGAATGAGCCGAGCTTTAGGATCGGTTTTGGGGTCAGAGGTGTAGAGGCCGTCAACGTCTATGCCAATTATGATGCGTTCTGCTTCGAGTCGTGTTGCGATTGAGGAGACTAGCTGGTCGCCAGACAATATGGCGAAGCCCATGTCCGAATCGAGGACAGCGTCTCCGTATAGAACCGGCACAAACCCAATTTCGAGAAGCTTCCTCAATGGTCTTTCTTCTATTACATTGATTCGACCTTGCTTCGTGATAGTGCAGGACGAGGGTTGAACCGCTACCGCTGGAATATTATGCTGTATTAGGGAGTCCACAACTAACTTGTTCAATGTGGTCATGGCTTGGCGGGTTTTCGAAAATCCTATTATCTGCGAATGATCTTTGTAGCCCATCTCTATTGAGTATTGTTTTGCGATGGGGTGGCCAAACGAGCCGCCCCCGTGAACGAGAACAAGGGGTGAAACGTTGGCTCTCGAAATTTCGCTTGTCAACCGCCTTATTAATGGCAAGTTGGGAGTCAATGGTTTTTCCTTATTTGTTATCACGGAACCTCCGAGCTTCAGAACAATTGGCTTAACGCTCAACTCTCGCACCATGTCGCGGTTTTTTCTTGCAATAAAAGCTGGAGCAGATTATCGGAACTCCCTATTTCTTTATTGTAACAACACCGTTTTCTAATCGAACAATATCTCCTGTTTTTATTTTCGAAATATCGATTCTATCAGCACAAGGTATTTCTGATATTATTGCGCCGACAGCGACTACGGTTTCACAGTCTTTGTTTATAATTCCGGCAGGAGCTGTAGCATTCTTTTTCATTCTGTAGAGGGTGTAGGATCCAACTGTTGATCCTTTGCCGTTTGGGAAGACTAGTATTTTTTCTTTCACTTTCTTTCCTTGTAGTTCATGTCCTTTTTCTATTATCTCGCTGGTGTTCGGGTCTACTCCGCCGTAAAATGAGATTGGTTGTGTGGTGGTTAGGGCTTCTCCTTTTGCAACTCCCTTTGAGATGGTTCTTCCTTTTAACTCCATTTTCCTCTCACCGCGGCTTCTATGCATTCTTCTAAGCTTCCAAGTTTTGTTTTCATATCGTTGTGTCTTGAGTAATAACATCCTTTTGCGGAGGTTGTTGCAACCGATCTAAATCTTCCTTTCAGTGGAGCTACTGCCATGCAAGTGTCGCAAGCGAATTTCCCTCCAGCTTTTTCGATCACTTTCGTGTAACTTCTTTTGTCAGCGAGTTGTTTCATTAGCCTTGAAGTTGCAACCCAGAATTCAGTGTTTGGAGATATTCTCTTGTTTTTTAACAGTTTCGCTATTTCAGCGATTTCTTTAATGGAAGAGTGGGGACAGCCTATACAAACGAAATCAATGATATCAACATCGTCATTAACGCTTTCGTACGCTTCTTTTACGTCCTTATCCTCGATGGTGATCTTCTCTTTTGGAAGTTGATGTTTTTCAGATCCAGGAGTTATTCCCCTCATATAAAATAGTGGTTTTGAACCGTAAGTCACCACTGAGGCACAGAACGATTTCAACTCATCCAAATTCGCGGCTTTTATTCCTGTTATGTATGGAATTTTGTTCTCCACTTTCTTACCAATACAATAACCAAGAGCTCCCCAATCTGAGAATTTTTTCAATTTAACCCTCACGTCTACATGAGTGTCTGGCACTCTGTTCTCTTCCAGATGAAGCCCATAGTACGGTGTTTTCCCAACGAAGGCTGCTGCAAGAGCTGATGGGCCTCCTTCCCTGTTTGTCTTTGCTCCGATAACCGAGTTGGCGAAAGTAACTGCGGAGGACTCGGACCAAGCGATGTGTTCTCCATATCTTGGTAGGTTACCTATCAGGT
>CAYGCU010000119.1:0-3039 GCA_964348475.1 uncultured Candidatus Bathyarchaeia archaeon | reverse complement strand
AGGCAGCAGCGGAGCAGCCATAGTCATAGGCATGGCGAGCATGCTTGTCTACTGGGTTCTCTACATATTCACCCTCTACTTGAGCCGATTGCGCGAATACTACGCTGACCGACACAGCGCCACAATCGTCGAAGACGGCCCACGCAAGCTCTCCGAAGGCTTAGTGAAAATAGTGCGCTCCTCCAGAAGGATGAGGAGAAGCCGCCGAGACACCGGCAACTTTAGCTCCTTCAAGTCCCTCTTCATCGCAGACCCGGACCGCGCCGAACTAGATACCGTGGCTATTGGAAAAGCAAGACCGCTCACAACTGACCGGAAACTTGTGGAGGAAGTTCTCAGAAGAAAAGTGACCAGCCTTGACAGAATAGCGGAAATTCTTTCCTCACACCCAAATATAGTGAAGCGTCTAAAGGCTTTGCAAGAACTGGCATAATCGCTCAGAATTCAACCACCATCTCTCCCGTACTTCTCTACAGACAGATAAGCAGTGGCTTGAGTCTCCAAAAGGTGAACTTTAATAGACTCTCGAATGCTTCAAATCTGACACTTTGAAGTGGCTGGACATGAACAAGGAAGGGAAAGAGCTCGCAACGAAAATCCTCAATCTGAAAAGAGAGAGAAAAAAGCTCTCTTACTCGTTCACAACTATCAACGCCCAGAGATACAGGTTGGTGACTTCAACCGAGATGGGACTTATCGACCTGCCGAAGAGAGAACTGCCCGGAAAAGAATACATGCCTGCGTACGCGGAGGCCGTCTGCAATAGCACGAAACTCAACACACTGGAAAAGATCTATCTAGTGCTAAAAAACGAAAAGCCCGCGGTAGCAGTGCCCAAACCAATCGTGAAAAGAGCGCGCAAAGCAGTTGAAAAGATGACCGAAATCGTCGGGCGCTTGAATATTTCAAAGTACATGAGTATTACTTGTTCACAAAACAAATAAACGAATCGTCATAAACTATGGCTGATGCCGTATGAGAAGAACTATCTTAAAGAAAAAGCCCGGTTACACCATCGCGCTTGCACTCTGCATTATAGGAGCACTAATGTTACTTATCGTCGTATGGAAGACGTGGGAAAAAGAAACGTACAATTCCGTCTCAGTCTTTATTGATTCCCTGTTTGTGAGTTACTCTGACATCGCCCTAGGGATTGGACTGCAACTAATACACTACACGATTTTGGGGTTCGTGTTGGTCATTGGAGGCGTTGCAATTCTAGCGGGCAGAAGAGAAAGAGTCACTGTGGTTGAGGAGGTATCAGCGTTGCTGGAATGCCCCTTCTGCAAAAATCAGTGGAGAGAATCCCTATCGAAAGCGCACCTAGAATCTATGGGCTACCCCAAGGTTCGAACGCTCTCCAGACGAAAATGCTCCAACTGCGCCAAGTTCATGCGCCCAAAAATCGTGAGCACAGAAAGGTAGACCTTTCTTCACACCTAACGCGACAAGGCTTAAATCGTTTCACCTTCTCACTTATTTTTGCTTCTCCGGAGAGAAAGCGCCTTGAGCTCGGAGCCAGAGTTTGAAGTCCCCACATGGGACCAAATCTACGAGTCACTTCTAAACCTCGCCGACAGACTTCGAAAAGCTAACTTCAAACCCGACGTGATCGTGGGCGTCTCACGCGGCGGGTGGCCCCCAGCGCGCATTGTATCTGACCTTCTTGAAAACCCTGAACTCGCAAACGTCAAGGCCGAATTCTATTTAGGAGTTGCCAAAACTAAGGGTGAGCCCGTGATAACGCAACCCGTTTCCACATCTGTGACGGGGAAGAAGGTTCTCGTTGTGGACGAAGTCGCCGACACAGGTCAGAGCCTCCGCCTAGTGCAGTCGCATCTAAAGGAACGAGGCGCAACAGAAGTTAAGATACTAACGATCTATTATAAGCCTTGGAGCGTTGTAGTTCCAGACTGGTACGGAAAAGAGACAAGCCGCTGGATCGTCTTTCCATGGGAAAGAAAAGAAGCCATCAGACAAGTCCTTAAACAGTACAAAGGCTTAGGAAAATCCATCGATGAAGCCATGGAGAAACTGGTGCAGTCTGGACTAAACAGAAAACTTGTGGAGCGGTTCATCCGAGAAATATCCGAGGGGCAGACGTGATCAAAAAACTGGAAGATTTTGACAGGTACTTCGCCACAGCCGGCTTCAGAAACGTAAAGATCAAAGACATCAACAACTTTTTCGACATAGTTCGAAGGAAGGCCGGAGACGCCCATGTTCAGTTTTTTGACGCCAAGCTAATAGCAGGCTGGGAACACCTCTACTTTGCCACTCTCAACGCCTTGAACACCTTCAAAAACAAAACAAACATCTCAAAAAACATAGCTGTCGAAATGCTTCTGTACGCTTCAGCTCAACGACAGATCGAGAAAGCCGTGAAACTGCTAGGAATAAAACCGGAGTCGTCACAGGTCGCGGTTCTCATCGTAGCTGAAACAAATCAAAGGACGGCTTCAGCCTTAGATGTCGTCTCCAAGTTAATAATGGGGAAACGTGACGACAGCATCATTGAGCTGACCAACGGAAAAGTCAAAGGCATTAAGGAGTTGTTTGGCATTTCCGACCTTGAACTGAGGGCTAAGCTAGAGAAGGAAGGCTTTGAAAAGGAGGCACTGATCAACTTGGTGATTGAACACATGGCACTGTTAGCAACCCAGCGTTAGGTTACTCTCTCCTTCATAACCGACAAGACATTGTTTAAGTGCCCAGAAGCTCTTCCAAATCTATGACCCCTTCACGCAGAATTTTCGGTTTTTTTCGGGTTAGGTCAACCACGGTCGACGGCGCGCCGAGAGGGGTGGGTCCCCCGTCTAGGATCATATCCACCTCTTTTCCCAGCTGTTCGGCAGCCTCTTGAGCAGTACACGGAGGCTTCTCCCCTGTTTTGTTGGCGCTGGTCCCTACGATGAGTCCGTTAGACAGGATGATGAGCCTTAGCGCTACGTCGTGTTGAGGAATTCTTACCCCAACAGACTTGAGGTTGCAGGTAACAACGTCTGGAAGCAGGGGTTTCTTTGGAACGACGAGTGTGAG
>CAYGCU010000118.1:0-3105 GCA_964348475.1 uncultured Candidatus Bathyarchaeia archaeon | reverse complement strand
CCAAGCCTCGGGT
This sequence comes from uncultured Candidatus Bathyarchaeia archaeon, assembly GCA_964348475.1. Lineage (GTDB taxonomy): Archaea > Thermoproteota > Bathyarchaeia > Bathyarchaeales > Bathyarchaeaceae. Next base: position 3,092 of record CAYGCU010000118.1, on the reverse strand, counting down.
TTTCACAGAACTTATCAACCCTTTGTGGTTTCCACCCGAGAACTTCATAGTCGTGGCAAACAATTCGTGCTCCTTGCCTAAGTTCCGACTCCAGCTTCGGCTTGACCTTCTCATTCGCGCTTGTCGTGAGGTAGAGGGTGACTACGTCCGCCTGACTTAGATCCACTTTGAACATGTCGCTTTGAACGATTTTGACCCTGCCGTTTAGACTAAGCTCAGAAACCTTCTCAATAGCTTGCTTCACTAGGTCTTCCCTCAGCTCCACACCCACCGCCTTAGCTCCGAACTCCTGGGCGGCCATGATTACTATCCTCCCATCCCCCGAGCCCAAGTCATAGACCGACTCTCCGGGCCTCAGTTCGGAGAGAACAAGCATCCGGCGAACCACTGGAAGTGGCGAGGAAACGTAAGGCGCAATATACAAACTTTAGCCTCCTCAGCTTCTATTTTATCATGACTGTTGCCAAACACGTGCTTATCTCTTTTTCGAATCAAAGGTCAAAATAGATGGTCGTATTTATAGGTTTTCGTCTTTGCTTGCAAGATTAGAATTGTCAGGCCACGTAGGAGTTTCTTTTTGGTCTTTTAGTGGGCACAGGCCGCCTAGATTCTCCGCACTTCAAACAACTGTGCCCACAGGTCTCAAGATATTTCTCTTCACTTGTGAGAACCGCTTCAGCGGCCTTGCTACAGAGATCGCTTGGCTCCTTGCAACCCGCCTCTCTGCATAACGAAGCGACGTACGCGCAGCAGTCGTGGGCATCTTTTACGTTAAACGCCATTCGGTTGGTGCGCACGAGCAGACAGAGCTCTCTAGCCAAAACGCAAGTTTTGATGAATTTAAATCGGCCCAGAACGTTCTCCCGCATCCTTCGGCGGCTTAACTCCATTTTTCTCTCTCCGCAATGATGGTGATTGCAACTAACTGTTGAGCCCCCTTTTATATTTTGAGAATCTAACATAACTACTAGCAATCTAACTTTAGGCTTCTTCACGCCGTTGTGTACATCAACCGTTTAATCCTAAGAAAAACGTATTATTGCAGAAACACACTACCAGAATCTTCTCTTCAACGCCTTCTTCTCGGATTCTATTATCAATTCAAAAAAACGTTCCGTGAGATCTCTCTCCTCCCGAAGAATTTCATCCACATCAGAAGGTTTCAGCCTCCTTCCAGACAGGGCCACCGCGGCTGGCTTTCCATGCTTGGTCATCAACTTCGCCGTTTCCCCAGCCCACCCATGCCATTTTTGTTCAATTTTCGTCAGTCTTTCACCCTTCTTCTCTACAAGTGAACCAACTTCATCTTCTTCTCTGCGGAGTACGCCGAGGGCTGTGGACCCACATTTTGGGCACTCCGGTTTGTTGGGTAGGTCTTTTATGCGTATCATCTCAAGGTAATCCCAACAGTTGGTGCAAACGAAGGTGCGGACCTCGTTGAGTAAGCGTGCCTTTGCTGATTCTATAAGTATGAGTCGCATCCTCTCGGGGGGGATAAGATCGGTTTTCATGCTAGCCCTCTCTAGGCCAACGCGTGCGATTGGGGTGACCACCCCTTTGGTTTCCAGCTTTTGAACGTCAAACTCGCCTTTTCTAACTCCGTCGAAAACCTGAATTGCGTGTTGTAGGTCTAGGTCCTTCGTGAAGATTTCCTTGAGAGCCTCGTCGTATATGACGGTGCCCTCAAAGCTCTTAATCAGGCTTCGCAGACTGACACGGCTAAAGTCAGCCCACTTTTTGAGGGCGCCGAACCTTCGAGCCACGTGAATCATTCGCCGTTTGAAAATCCCCGTCTTCACAGCAGCCCTCATGAGTTTGTCCTGGATAACCGAATCGGACCACTTCTTCATCTCATCAAATAGCGACACGATGTAGCCGGCGTTGACGGCACCCATGGTTTGGATGAAGATGCGATACGGATCGTGCCGCACTGCGACAGTGTATCCGGTTTGTTCAGACAAAACGTGACCAACTAACTGAGCTATAGCACGGTTTGTAAGAGACCCGAAGTTAGCGTGGATGATGACGAAGTTTTCCCAGTCCTCAACGACTATCCGTTTATCAGTTGGAACTAGACAGCCTTTCCCAACTTGCTCAACGGTTTCCAGCATCGCGCGTAGAACTGTGTCTTTGTGCGCTGGATACTTCTCAGCTAACCGAGTCGCTGCTTCTTCCGGCGTGACTCCGCTCCTCATCTGGCCTTCAATAAGGTCTCTGATCCACCCGACCTCTTGGGCGACTTCAAAAGGAACAGGGATCTCCTCCCCAATCCAGCTTGGGATGGCTCCGGTTGGGTCGTCAACCGATTTCACGTAAACGTGGTCACCTGATACGTTTATGATTCTCCAGGGGCTCCCGCGGATGATGAACTTTACGCTTGGTTTTCCGTATTCTGCCATGAAGGCCTCGTCTAGTATTCCCACTGCGGACTCCGATGTCTCATCTACGACAAGGTACTGTTTTTCGTCGGGGATCATGGAAAGGTTTCCGAAGTAATATTCGTACATGGCCTTGGTTCGGCGGGGCTTTATGGCGAGCATGTCCTCAAACGAGACCCATGCCAATCTGGGGAAGCGGGAATGCATGTAAGTTAAAACCTTTTCAACGTCTTCCAAGGTGAGATTAGTATACGGGTAAGCGTTCTTGAACAGATCATAAATCTCATAGAAGTACCAGCGCTTCTTCTTCATTAATAGCCCTATTATCTGGTGGGCTAAGGCGTCATAGGGCTTTGGCGGCACAGTGACGGGCTCCAACTCTTCTCTGCCCGCCATGCGGGCGATGACCATGGCCTCCAGCGTGTCGTCGGAGTCCATGGTGACGATAAGTCCCTTGGCGATGCGCCCAATTCTGTGTCCGCTCCTTCCAACGCGTTGAATGATACGTGTAACCTGTCGGGGACTCATGTACTGTATTACCAAGTCTATCCTTCCAACATCAATGCCTAACTCCAGCGAACTGGTGCAGACAAGCCCCTTCAGTTCACCGTTTTTTAGTCCCCGCTCGGCCGCTACTCTCGAAGGTTTGGCTAGAGATCCGTGGTGAATAGACACTGGAAAGTCGATGTCCCAAACCTTGAATCGGCTTGCTAA
>CAYGCU010000117.1:0-3124 GCA_964348475.1 uncultured Candidatus Bathyarchaeia archaeon | reverse complement strand
GCCATCTTCAATAGGCAACCATCTCTTCACCGAATGTCTATCATGGCGCACTACGTCCGAGTGCTTCCCCACAAGACGTTTCGTCTGCATCTCTGCACCTGTCCCCCTTACAACGCAGACTTTGACGGGGACGAAATGAACCTCCACGTGCCACAGAGTGAAGAGGCGCAAACTGAGGCGCGTCTCCTCATGCAGGTTCAAGACCAGATTCTCTCTCCGAGGTTTGGAGGCCCCATCATTGGAGCGATTCGGGACTTCATCACAGCTGCGTATCTATTAACTCGAAAATCCACTTCCCTCACAAAAGAAGAGGTTTGTCGACTTCTGTTAGCGGCGGGTTACGAAGGTTCCCTCCCAGAAGCTGAGACCAAAAAGCCTGAACCGCTTTGGACCGGGAAACAAATATTCAGCCTCTTCATCCCCGAAGGTATGAACTACGCCTTTAAAGCGACCACATGCCTTAATTGTACCCCTTGTGCCCGTGAAGAATGTCTATATGATGCTTACGTGGTCATCAAAGACGGCGTTTTAGTGTCCGGTGTGATCGATAGGAGTTCAATAGGTGCTGAACAGTCAGAGAGCCTTCTTCACCGAATAATAAAAGATTACGGTGCCTCTACTGGCCGTCGGTTTCTAAACAACATCTGTCAGCTTCTCAAGCTTTTCATGACAATGCGGGGCTTCACATACTCTTTTGATGAGCTTGAGCTATCTGGTCCCGTTCACCGGAAAATCCACCAAATAATACAAAAGTCTGAACAACGAATACAAGAACTAATCAGGGCCCTTCAGGACGGCACGCTGGAAAGACTTCCGGGCCAAACTCTCACCGACTCCTTTGAAATCTATGTGATGAACGAGCTGGCTGAAGCCCGAGATAAGGCTGGAAGAGCTGCAGACAAAGATTTCGATGTCCAAAACGCCGGCATCGCCATGACCAGAACCGGGGCGAGAGGATCTAGCCTCAATATTGGTCAGATGACGGCTTGCGTTGGACAGCAATCCGTGCGAGGTAAACGGATTGTACGTGGATACGTTGATCGAGCTTTGCCTCATTTTGAGTTGGGGGATCCCTCGCCTAAAGCCAGAGGCTTTGTATATTCTAGTTACCGAGACGGTTTAGACCCGATCGAATTTTTCTTCCACGCTATGGGAGGTCGAGAAGGCCTTGTGGACACGGCTGTGCGAACGCAGCAGAGCGGCTACATGCAGAGGCGACTCATCAACGCTCTAGAACACCTACGCATTGAGTACGACGGAACGGTTCGAAACTCAATTAGCGATATTGTTCAGTTTAGATATGGCGAAGACGGGGTGGACCCTGCTAAAAGCGATCATGGGAAAGCAGTGAACGTAAGCCGACTGGTTGAACAGATCAGAATAACGACAGAAAAGGGCAAACCTGCGCCCAAACCATACGTAAAAGAACGTGTCAGAGAGGTTGAAAACCAACTCACATCCATCCTCATCGATGAACTGAAAAAGGAGTTAACCAAAGCCAAACTGACTCGAGAAGGTGTGGATCAAGCGGTTGCTCTAACCCTAGAAAATTACAAGCGGGCCCTAGTTGAACCTGGCGAAGCTGTTGGAATTGTGGCTGCACAATCCATGGGTGAGCCAGGTACCCAGATGACGCTTCGAACGTTCCACTACGCTGGAGTTAGGGAACAAAATGTGACTCTCGGCTTGCCACGTCTCATCGAGATAGTGGATGCTCGACGAACGCCGTCCACTCCAATCATGTCCATCTACCTTGACAAGGAGCACAGGAAAAGCAAGGACAAGGCTACTGAGGTTGCTCGTGAAATCATTTGCACCACCATGGAGGACATCGCGCAAGCGATGCATGTAGATGCCGAACGAGAGGAGGTTGTTGTTAAGCTTGACCTCACTATGATGGAAGATCGGGGCATCTCGTTGGACGAGTCGGAGAAAGCGTTGAGCCTACCCAATTACGCGTTAAAAGTCAAAGAGGATCAGATTAATATCAAACCAAGAAAGCCCACGGATCTCAAGAAGCTGCTCGACAAGGTTTCCGCGCAACACGTTAAAGGTGTAACGGGTATTCGAAGAGTTCTGGTCACCGAGGAAGCGGGAGAATGGGTTATACGGACGGACGGATCCAACCTACCAACTGTTCTAGATGTTCCCGGCGTGAATCCCACGCGAACAATCACCAACCATGTGCATGAAATCGCCAAAACGCTTGGAGTCGAGGCAGCAAGGAACGCCACAATCAAGGAGGCTATGGGAGTGCTTGAGGAGCAAGGTCTCGACGTGGACATACGACATGTCATGTTAGTGTCTGACATCATGACCGCAACCGGTGATGTTCGGCAGATAGGGAGACACGGAATCAGCGGAGAAAAGGCGAGCGTGCTGGCTAGGGCGGCTTTCGAGATCACTGTTCCGAACATCATTGAGGCGGCGATCAAGGGAGAAAGCGACCCGTTGCGGGGGGTCACCGAAAACGTGATTGTTGGGCAATCCATACCCATAGGCACAGGTTTGGTTGACCTGTACATGTCGACTGCGCATCGAGAGGAGACAAAGTGATCGACATAAACAAGGCTATCGCCACCACGATAAGAACCGGAAAGGTTTTGTTTGGAGCCGACAACGCCGTAAGAAACGCTAGGATAGGGAAGGCTAAACTCATCATTGTTGCGGCGAATTGCCCGCAAAAAATTCGTGGAGACATCAAATATTATTGTAGGCTTTCTGATGTTCCGATCGTTATTTATAACGGAACTAGCATAGACTTAGGTTCGGTCTGTAGAAAACCTTTCATGGTTTCGGCATTGACCATAAGAGAACCAGGAGACTCTGACATCTTGAAGCTTGCGGAGGCGACGAATGTCTAGCGGGATACGGTTCACCAGTCGGGAAATGCGATATATCGCCCTATTCGAGAGCATAACCAGTGCAACCGTCAAAGACTGCATCATCGACGACACGCTCAACCGAATCATATTCGTTATAAAAGAGGGAGACGTAGGAGTCGCCATAGGAAAACGAGGTAAGAACATACATCTGCTGGAGAAGATGACTGGAAAAAAGCATGAAATAGTTGAGCATTCCGAGAGTCCCGCCCAGTTCATCAAGAACGCCTTGAAGCCTGCAC
>CAYGCU010000116.1:0-3126 GCA_964348475.1 uncultured Candidatus Bathyarchaeia archaeon | reverse complement strand
ATGACGGGAAATAGCCCGTTAAATTGGTTGCATAAAGAGTGGTGGTGGACAAGATTTATGCCGATTCCAGCGCTGATAGCTTTTCTAGCGGGTCACAGTGTTCCTTCGGGGACAGATATGGTGATTGGGTCTGTTGTGGGAATTGTTATTCTGGGTGCAATGTGGTTCTATTACTTCAAACCATTAGATTTTCGCGTGCGCATAGGAGAAATGTGGAAAAAACACATTGGGTAGGTTCAAGGCCAAATTTGGTTATGTGAACTGCAGGCAACTAACAGGTTTAACCGTCGAGACAGAAGAAAGGCGGAAACTATTTGCCACATTTTTCATTGGGGAGGTAGGGACCTTTGCAAGCAAGAGTTATAATGTTGGTGGACTTGGACTACTTCTTTGCTCAATGTGAGGAAAAGAGGAATCCTTCTCTCAAAGACAAGTCAGTGGTTGTATGTGTGTATTCTGGGCGCACCGAAGACAGCGGAGCCGTAAGCACGGCAAACTACATAGCTAGAAAATTTGGCGTGAAATCTGGAATTCCCATTTCCTTAGCAAAAAAGAAACTCAAGAAGAAAGACGCCGTTTTTCTACCGGTGGATCACAAGTTTTACGAAGAAAATTCAGAGAAAATAATGAAAATTCTGAGGAATCATGCTGACCGTTTCGAGCAGATTGGAATAGACGAAGCATACTTGGACGTGAGTGAAAAAGTTAAGAGGAGCTTTGAAGAGGCGGAGGAACTTGCCCAGAAAATAAAGAAAGAGGTGAAAGCCGAACAGAAACTGACTTGCTCGATTGGTATCGGGCCAAACAAGCTTGTCGCAAAAATTGCCGCAGACATCCAGAAACCCAACGGTTTAACCGTAGTCAAGCCAAAGCGGGTTGAAAGCTTTTTGTTTCCCTTGCCGGTGAGCCGTCTTATCGGTGTTGGAAGAAAAACCGAAAAGAAAATGGTAGATATGGGAATTAAAACGATCGGTGATCTAGCAAAGTATGATATACAGAAATTGATTGAAGTTTTCGGAAAGAATTTGGGAACTTATTTTCACAACGCGTCAATTGGGATAGATGATGAGCCTGTTCAAGAAAGGGGCGAAGTTGAGTCTATGAGTAGGATTTCCACCCTGAAGGAAGATACTCGGGATTTGAAGGTTGTCCTTGAGAAAACCGACCAATTGTGCGATGAAGTTTATTCAAAGCTTGTGCAACGAGGGCTTAGTTTCAAGTCTGTCGGAATAGTTGCTGTTATGACAGATATGAGCATTCGCAGTCGATCCAAAACCTTTGAAAGCCCTACGAATGAGTTGGAAGTCTTCAAGAAAACTGTAGAAGAACTATTTGAAAAATTCCTCAACGAGTCTGAACTTCAAGCAAGAAGGGTAGGAGTTAAAGTTTCGAACTTTGTTAAAGAGCGAGAGAGGCAGAAGCACATAACGAACTTTATGGGGCTTGCTAGAAACTGAAGCTCTATTCTAAGCTTGCTTCTTTTCTATTTCCCTTCGAACAACCAAGATGCGCACGCCTTTTTGTCAAGTTAACTTTAAATCTTGGAAACCACGTTACAGTGAGGGCGAGAAAGATCAATGGAGAAAATCGTGTTGAGTGAATCTAAAACTTCAAGAATCTTAAGAAGCCTCCCCGCAGACAAAGCCTTTTACTTCTTCACTTCAATAGGAAACTATACCGGAGAAAAAGCTGCATCTTTAGGAGAGTTTGTTAAAAAAATTCCAGGTGCAAATGTCAAATGTTTGGAATTCCACTTCTACAGGGATGATTTTGAGAGGTGGATTGCTGAAACACTTGAAGACAACGTTTTAGCCAACAAAATCAGACAACTCAAAGCATCAAAACCAATAGGAATGGATCTTAGAGACCGTCTTTACCTAATTGTTTCGAAACATTATGACAACCTCAAAAACCCTCGCCTAAGGCGACCGCGCGCGCCTATTCCTAGCTCCTAGCTTCAGGATGTATGCACGCATGTAAAAGGATTTGAGCAACGAGCCTTTTTCGCTTTAGATTTATTTCGAGTGTTCCGTTATCCATGCAATCTGGGCATATATTAAAACCGTATATTGAACCATCATGAAAGACAAACTTGCATGGATACACGACCTTAACGATATCACCGCAACAATCGCAAAACAGAGGATGCATGTTCTTAACCTTTTGTGAATTTAAGGATAAAAAATCTTAAAAAGAAAGTTTCCTGCGCAATAACGGTGGTCAATCTGGAGTATTTAAGAAGACGGATATATTGCGGTTTCCACAACGAGTTTGAAGTCTAACAGCTAGACACATGCGGAAACTTGGTGCAGGGGGTGGGATTTGAACCCACGAAGGCCTACGCCATGAGGACCTGAACCTCACCCCTTTGACCTGGCTTGGGAACCCCTGCCCGCCCTGAACCGTTAAAACCATTCTCCACATATAAACTCTTACGGGACACCCGACGCCACGCACGCAACTCAAAAAACCATTCTTCTGAAAACAGTCCTGTCCGAACAACTAGACGTTAAAAAAGGGAAGACACTTTATAAACACTATTTATATGAGGGGTATGCCCCCTTCTAGCCGTCTCTCCCTCTAACAGGTCAAATGAAGAGCAGCCACAACCCTCTTAGACTTAACAAGACGATTAAAAGTACCACAAGCTTCTCTAGTACTCTGAACAACCAGTTCAATCCCCTTAGATTTAAGATACTTCTCGGTCTCAAGCAACACTTTCATCAGCCCAGAGTAACCCGTTCCCACCACAAGAACCTCTGGCTTCTCTTCTTGAACGACCCCTTCAATGTCTTCAACATGCAGCTGGTGACCCTCCTTCCTCCACCAACCTTCTCTAACCCGATTAGGGAGCACGATGACGTCGCTGGTGTAACGTCGCCCGTTAATGATTATTTGACCGAAGTCATAGGAGTCAATCATGTGAAAGCCTCACCAAAACATATTCAGCTTTAAGTTTTTGAGCATTGCTATACTCGGATAGACAACAATACGAATTTATGGCTCTCTGCTTTCTATATCGAGGAGTAAGAAGGTTGTCTAAACGGGTTAAGAGGCTTAGACCCTTCGACAGGGCTGAGTGTAAGGTCTGCTCCCTAAAAAGAAGCACGTACTGCTGGAGACAGT
>CAYGCU010000115.1:0-3140 GCA_964348475.1 uncultured Candidatus Bathyarchaeia archaeon | reverse complement strand
TCGTCCAAGAGACACGTGAGGAGGCTTAGCATAAGGAATAAGTCGATGCCTAAAAGCGCAAAGAACTCTGGCAGTAGCGCAGACGCCAACTTTTCCTGCTCCTCACATAGACTTGTAGACGGTAAGTTTTCCTATCTCGCGCGGTCCCTCCACATCTCGAGAGAGTTATCATTTATCGTAGGATATCCGATACCGAGAATCTATTAGCTAATCGTATTTAGCTTCTATGAATTCAAAATCTAAATCTCAACTTAATTCGTGTAGCCCAAAAAGTTTCAACTGAAAATAAAGTTGAACAGGCTAGCCAACAATCTCAAAGACAAGCGGAGGAGATAACGTTTTAGCCTCTAACCCAACAGCAAGCAAACGCTCTAAGAAGCCACACAAAACCTCAGGATTAGCGATGAACGGCGTCCTAATTATGAAGTATTTATCCCGAAGATAAAAGTCGCCAAAGCCCTGAACCCGCAGTCGCTTGAACACATCCGGCCACTTCTCACGGTCTGCGGTTTGCAGATTCAACGTTGCCTCCATAGAAACCTTGGCGGCTTCCCCAACTTTCCTGCCAACCTCTCTCCATTTCTCTTTAGGAACATATTGAAGAAGTATGTTAACGAATTCTACGTTAATGAAGGCGACGCGGCTGATGCCGCAGTAGTACTCTCCTGGGTATTTCCAATCGTAGATCATCATGCTGCGGTAGATGTCCAGCATTTTGGATATGAGCGGTTTGATGCCGGGTTCCCTTCCCTCTCGAATGAGTGAGTCAATGTACTTGCGTTCTTCATCCTCTAAGATGACAGTTGTTCTTTTGACTGGTTCTTTAGACATGTGCAGGTCTCCTTACATACCAATTATATTTCTCGGCATATATTATATGTTTTTCCTTATTTCCAAAAACAAATGAACGTCGCTTTCCCTAGCATAGTCCAGAAAAAGGTTGAAAGTGTTCAAGGCGACAAAGACATTGTAGGAGAGACAGGCGCGCGCTATTCGTTTTTCTTGAAGCCTTTCACAGCCATCATAGTCAGTGTAGATCGTACTCCCTGCATCCGTCGAATCTCCTCGAACATTAGGCTTCTCAAGTCCTCTGCCTTTTCGACTTCAGCCACAACTAAGACGTCGTAAACTCCGTAAACTCTGTAGGCTTCCTTCACAAACATTAATGCCTCCAGTTTTTTCAGAACTTCTTCTGAACCCGGCTCGGTGTTTATCAACACAAAAGCTCTTACCAATAAACACCCTCACCGTGTCTTTTGCAAACTGACTTTAAAAACTTGCGCACACATTAAATTTTTGGCATGATTAAAGCTTGTTAGGGGACTTATGAGAAGAGATCAAAGTGTTCGTAAGCACGACCCCAAACCCTTCTGCTTCAAAAACTCTACAAGTTACATGCAAGCCAATCGCGATTAATATTCAGAATGCGTGCGCTCCATGAGTCTAGCGCGGACCCCTTAGGTATCGACTTCAAAGAAACGCTTCGTCTAAGTGGTCCTGCGAGCCATTGCTGAAATTTTTTCACGCCTGAATTTCACCTACCCCGTCCCCCCTACCCTTTTTCAACATACCTCGCCTAAAATGATCCAAATATGCATGCCGCCGTGCAACAAGAATTGTTTTCTAACGGTTTTTTAGTCGCAAAATGCTTTTCCGAAAAAAGTTGTTTCCAACATGCATCATGTTTGAAGCCAAATAGAGACTATGCCTCTAGGGACAATCTAGACCATTGATTGGAAGGCTGCATCTTTGGGATTTCCCCACCACGATAGGTCTAGCTGGAAAATACAATGCCAAAAAGAGAGAGAGTCTACAAAAAGGAGAATACCCAATAAAACTACTTTTTTTCCTTCATCAAACGCGTAAAAAGAAACAAACCCACTATAAAGGAAGCTAGACCGAGAAAGGCGAGGAAAGGATAGGGAACAGCCACTCGTTGAAGAGCATACACCAGGTAGGTGGGACCTCCAAACACGAGAAAAGCTGCGAGAACCGTCAACCCCGCTTTAACGCTTTTCCCTTGCGTCTCCTTTGATGACAAAAAGAACACCATAACTATTCCAACAAGTGCTAAACCGACGGAGGCTCCGGGAATGTACGGGCGATCCATGAGACGCGACATTATCGTTCTCGGAGAGGCAGCAGGGTCTTGCTGCCACAAAATTATTGATGAAATCACTGTGACACCTATGCCTATAGCGATAAGAATTGGCGGTAAAACATGAAGTCTAAACTTTCCAAGAATTTCCATTTCTTTTCGTTTCGTCATACAACAACCACGTTTAGCGAGTGAATACTTTACTGGTTGTTCTTAAGCTTTCCCTAAGGAATCTTTTTTCACTTCTGTTCCCAGCATCTTCATCAAAAATTTGAACACGGAAAACGCGGCTTCTCGGTCGGCTTTGAGGCCTGTTGTTGCACCTAACAGGCATGCGCCCTCCCAACCTCGGCTTTTTGCGAGTCCCAGTAGTAGGCCGCTGGCACCCATTATCTTCCCTGCTCCGTAAATTGCGGCGCCTTTCTCCATGATTTCCACGGCTAGTTTTGAAGAGGTGGCAGCTACGTAAACCTCCCCTGCTGGACGCGGCATTGGAACTCCGCCCATCGTCACAAGAAACTTGCATCCATGTTCTTCTATGAAATCTAAGATTCCGCCGCATAACCTGTAGTGTGCCACAATATCATCGACGGAGGGCTGTGTGTCTCCTGTTAAAACAACAAAGTGGGTTTTACCTGCAGAAGAGGCGTAAAACTCGTAACGGGGTGCGCGACAGATTCCGTTTTTGTTTACTATGACGTAGTCTGGAAGCGATGGAGAATAGAGTTCTGCGAAGAGTTTGGCTTGAGCGAATTCGATCAGCAGTCGCGCCGCTATCTTTCCCACGTTTCCAAATCCAGGAAGCCCCTCCACAAACACCGGCTTCTCCAGCTTCGGACTGAAGAGGCGACGGAAATAGGGTTTATCCATTTGATACCATCAACCATAACTAAACGCGGTCAACTATAGACTTTTTGGATGATCTTATCTGTCATGTTAGATTTCCTGTTACAAAAGATTTATGAAAGCGTTAGTCCAGAATTGAAAGCAGCGGGGTGGGGTAGCCAGGAAAACCCGCTGGGCTCATAACCCAGAGATCGGT
>CAYGCU010000114.1:0-3204 GCA_964348475.1 uncultured Candidatus Bathyarchaeia archaeon | reverse complement strand
GTAAAGCTAACCATTATCGGAGTTATTAGAATTGCTTGACCTACAATTATGGCTAACGGAGTAAACAGAAGGTTTAGAAAACCGAAAGGCCCTGCGTGTCTAATGAGGAGGAAAAGGACTAACCCCAACACCACTGTCGGCAAACCCAAAAATGCGTTGAACAAACCTTTTACAAAGGATTTCCCATAAAAATTCTTGACTCCGATAGTCAATCCTAGGGGGAGACTCCACAGGGCTGCCAGCAACGTTGCGGTTCCTGACACCCATATAGATCTGAGAGTTATTTCAATTATCTCCAAATTCATTAGGTGCACACCTCAACCATACAACTCGGCGTGACCGCAGCGATATTCTACTGGACATTCAGCGGCGTTGAAGAAAGCATATTCTCTGATCCAATCCGCCACCGGGTCGTTGTTTTCTTGAAGCAATTTTGCGGCTGGATAAAAAAGAGACTGACCGTATTCGTCTTTACCGTAATCGCTGATTAGTTGTTGTCCCCCGTCGGATACTAGAAACTCTATGAAGCCCATGGCGTCGTCAAGGTTTGTGTGAGGATGCCTTGTTTGGTTCACTACTATGGCACTGTAAACGTTTAGCAGTTCCTTTCCTTGACTTACCAGCACTCTCAGGGCGATTAGGCTGGCTGTGCTATGACTGAGGTAGGTGCCCATGTCAGTGAGGGTGTAGGCGGAGCGTTCGCTGGCTAATATTAGGGTGCCTCCCATTCCTTTGTTGGCTTCTATGTACCAGCTTGTCTCACTTCTCAGGTCCTCCCAAGCGAAACCGGCTGCTTTCCACAATTCTTTTTCTTTTATGTAGGTTCCAGATTCATCTCCTCTAGAGACCCACATGGCTTGTCCGTTTCTTCCCGCTTCTACAATTCTTGTCAGGGCTTCAAAAGTGGTTAGTTCTCTGATTTCTGCTAGGTCGGTTTCTGGGCCTACAATGGCGAAGAAGTTGTAGGCTATGATTTTTCTGCAAACTCCGTATCCTTGCGTTAGGAAGGATAATTCCTCAGAAGGGGCGTGTACCAGTATCATGTCTGCGTCTCCATCCTGCGCTAGCTTTATGGCGAGACCTGTTCCCCTTGAAATGATTTGGAGGTTTATGGAACGTTTTGTTTCATACTGGTTTCTGATGGCTTCCAAGAGACCGGTGTCATAGAGGCTGGTGGTAGTGGAAATTCTGAGTTTTTCTTTGGCGGTAATTTCCATGTATATTACGACTCCTGCAACTGAAAACATGGCTGCTAGTATGATCGCTACTATCAACGTTTCTGTTTTCTCCATTTTCCAACACGTCGTTATGTTTGACTGTATATATCGACGTCATGGCTTTTTATGCATATCGTTAGATCTTTCAAAATAAGACTATACTCATTCACGCTCTCCAAGCGTTAGATCTATGAGCTGTTGTAGGCCGTTCCTGATTACGGCCAAGGTTACCTGGTCTCCTGGACGTTTGTTTCTCTCTATGTAAACTACGAGGTCATTGAGTGTTCTCACCGGTTGATCATCTACTCCCACGATCACGTCGCCGCCTATCAGAATTTCTTGTCCATCTATTATAGTCGGATCTGTTCCGCCTTGAAGCCCAGCTTGATCTGCTGGACTGCCAGGAACTACCTCGACTATGAGGAAACCTTGCGGTTTTTCCAGTCCGATATACTGTGCGATGGCAAGGTTGACATCTGTTCCAGAAATGCCTATCCAAGGGTGTATGTAGGTGCTGTGCGCTATCAAATCATGTATTTCTCTTTTCACCGTGTCGGAAGGTATTACGAAACCTACACCGGCGAAAGTTCCGGAGCCCGATATTATAGCTGTATTTACACCCACTACTTGACCTTCCAGGTTAACGAGGGGACCGCCTGAGTTTCCGGGGTTTATGGCTGAGTCTACTTGGATGACGTCTACGATTAGGTAGCCTCCGGGGGCTTCTAGTTCTCTTCCTAGTGCAGAGACTATGCCAGCGGTTATTGTGTCGCTGAGACCGAAGGGGTTTCCTATAGCTGCTACTGGTTCTCCTACGTTGAGGGCTGAGGAGTTTCCGAGTACAACTGGATGTAATGCTGTAACTTCTGGGTCGACTTTGACGACGGCCAGATCACTGTACGGATCTTCGCCAATTCTATCAGCCCTAGTGATATTTCCGTCCAGAAAGGTGACTTGTATGGAAGTGGCGTCTTCGATCACGTGATAGTTGGTTATGATGTGGCCTTCAAGGTCGTAGACGAAGCCCGAACCTAAGCCTAATTCGGTTTGAATGAGAACTATGGAATGTCTAATCTGATCGTAGATTTCCGGCCAAGGCATGAGGCTGGTTTGGTTTATGTAATCGAGAATATCAAATTGTTGTTGCAGATCTTGGAGTTGCTGTTTTTGATCAGCTAGGCTGCTTTGGAGGGTGGAGAGTTGGTTTTGAATGTTGAAGTAGGCTATGACAAAGATTCCAGTGTTGAAAATGATTATAGCAAGGATGATGATGAAGGCGTATATCCATTTATTGGAAGAGCGGGACGATGGTTGCTCTGTCATAAACCATGTTCTCCTTTTACGGTGAGTAGAAAGGATTCCGCCATAAAAACTTGTTGAGGATTGCTGGAAGCCTCATACGGCTACACAGAGCGCGCAGTTGAATCAAAAGAGGAGTTCTGGGATGCGTTATGGCTATCAAACATTACAAAATGTCCTTTTCACAGCGTCGGAGAATCTGGTTTATTTCCCTCTTCACTTCCTTATCGAGCTGAGTTGGTACGTGTGATGAAAGTATTTGACTGACTTTTTCTTTTGCTCTTTCGACGACGGAGCCGCTTGTCGAAGGCAAGATTGTAGCCTCTTTTTTGAGCCATATTTCTTTTTGAAAGTGTTCTAGAGTATGCTTAAGCCCTAGGAAATTGCCTCCTGGACCAACTTTGCTAATGGCATCAAAACCCAAGGTTTCTTCGTCAATTTTGAATTGACGAAGGTAGGCTTTAGCCTGTTCCCATGCCTCAACATCAAGGATTACCTGCTCCAGTGCCGCGCTTTCAGCGTTTTCTAGAGAACCTAAGCCAGCGGAAATGTCGCCACGGCCCAATTGCGAGAGGGCTAACCTCTTGGAGGCCTCAACAAGAGATTTCCAATCATTCGGGGTTTCATCCATCCCTATCCCCGTTGTATAGCAAGGAAGCTTGTACAGCCTTGCCATCTGAGTGGCTCC
>CAYGCU010000113.1:0-3256 GCA_964348475.1 uncultured Candidatus Bathyarchaeia archaeon | reverse complement strand
CCCCCGATTGAATTCCACCCATCAAAACTATGAAGCTTAGGCTGATTCCAATGATGCTGAAACATACTGTGCTCCTTAACAATTTTCGACCAACATTCCTTGAAACTAACTTTCCAAGACTTAAGGAACCATGCGAAAGAAAGCTGTCTAGTAGTGGCACGATTTTTCGAAGGAGCACGGCTGCCATCACTATAGCGCCTATGAAGAGTGGGATCACATCAATAAAGCCGATACGAAATGGAATTAGGGCTAACTGTTGAATGACTCCAAAGGCGAAAACAATTATGCCC
This sequence comes from uncultured Candidatus Bathyarchaeia archaeon, assembly GCA_964348475.1. GTDB lineage: Archaea > Thermoproteota > Bathyarchaeia > Bathyarchaeales > Bathyarchaeaceae. The sequence goes on along the minus strand of CAYGCU010000113.1, from coordinate 2,966 downwards.
GCCACCAGCAGAATTATGTCATGAGCGGCTTTTCGTTGGGCCCTCATGCTGGGCCTTAAGGCTTGGATAACGCTTATTCTGCAGGTTCTTATGGCTGGGTAAAACGTCCCTAATATGACGGTGATTAAGCCTGCGGCGATGCCTGACCAAATTGCGGTTGGTGTGAGAATAAATGATGCCATGTCTAGGGCAGGATGGGACAACGTTCGCACAATAAGCAAGAATGCTCTGGATAATCCAAATCCAACCAATATTCCCAGCGGGGTTCCGATGAGCCCTAGAATTAGTCCCTCGTTAAACAACATCCAAAATATCTGGCGTCTGGAAGTCCCTAAAGCTCGAAGCACGCCAATTTCATAACTTCTTTCACTTGCCGACATGAACATTGTATTGAAAACCAGAAAAGTGCAAACAGTTAGAGAAACCGTTGTCACAACATTTATTCCTTGCAAGAATCCCTGCAACATCCCTTGAATCTGCTGGATTGCGTTTTCTTTGGGTGCAGATGCATCGAAGTTGGATCCAAGCGTTTTCTGTATCTCATCTGCAATCTCAACGGTTTTTTGTGTGTCGCTAACCTTCGCGATTATGTGGTCAATCTTGTTTTGTAGTGCAGAGATATTTTGAACTTGTTGCAGATCCATTATCACATAGTTTCCTTCCCCCATTTGCGGACGGGGGTGATAGACACCTATGATCTTGAATACGTATGTTCGGTTCCAATTGGTTAGACTGGGGAACGCCACTGTTGTGACATCGATAAGGTTGCCAACAGTTAGATCATATTTTTCACAGAGGGTTTCTGAAGCTACAACGTTGTTTCCATTCAAGTCAGCGGATCCGGTGATGTTATAACTTGAATATAGGAAATCGGTTGTCTTCTGTATTCCAACGATTCCAACTAGTTTTGTACTGTCGTTGTTTATGGCTGCTTCCCAAGATAGTCGAGGAGTGTAATCAGAGACTCCTTCAACGCTGCCGACCAGTGTGACGTTTCCTTGGTTAAAGGGTTGGGTGTTTCCATACTTAACAACAATATCAATTTCTCCATAAGCCTTGTTAATGTATTTGTGGAATTCGCCGATAGCGCTGTCGGCAGCAACATTCACTCCTACTAGCAGCATAACGCCTAATATTATTGCAACTAATGTTAGGGTGTTGCGTAACTTCCTCCTAGGAATGTTTCTAAGCGCAATTCTTGTGAAAGCCAACTAGCTTTTACCCTTCTTCCTTTTCTTCTCATTCACTATCTTTCCGTCTCTCATCTCCAAAATTCGATCAGCCTTCTCCGTAACAACTGGATCGTGGGTGACAACGACGACAGTCACATTCTCTTTTTTCGCAGCATCATGAAGGGCCAAGATAACCTCTTGCCCAGTTTTTGTGTCCAAGTCGCCAGTCGGTTCGTCTGCAAGAATGATTGAGGGCTCATTTGCGAGAGACCTAGCGATGGCCACTCGTTGCTGTTCACCTCCACTTAGTTCGTCAGGTCGGTGTTCACCGCGGTCCGATAAGCCCATCATTTCAAGGAGTTGAAACGCTCGTCGTCGTCTGTCTTCCTTGTTTTTTCCAGATATCAACATTGGTAATTCAACGTTTTCAAAGGCTGTTAGAACTGGGATCAGATTGTAGAATTGAAAAACAAAACCTATCTTGTTCCTTCTAATCTTAGTTAACTTCCCTTCATCTAAGATTGTCAGGTCTTCCTCATCTATGTACACCTTTCCTTTCGTAGGCTTATCGAGCGCTCCGATTAGGTTGAGTAGAGTAGTCTTTCCAGACCCTGAAGGCCCCATGACAACCACAAACTCTCCTCTTCTAAAGGCTAGGTTAACACCTCGCAAAGCGGGCACCGAAACCTTGCCCATGAAATAAGTCTTCTCCAAGCCCTCAGCCTTTACAACAATTTCCTCAATCAACCTTGCTCCTTCCAAGATGACAATTATAACACGCCTATAATTAATATGACTTCTTGACCAAGCTCGATTGAACCATTAAATATGCGCGCGCTAAACATTTACCAGTAATTTGGTGTTCGATCTACAATTCCAGCGCACATCTCCCAAAAAATTAGCTTTCTTCTGCCGAATTAGCCTTAAAATGGGCTTTCTTGGTGGGGGGCGGGATTTTGACGCCAATTTACCGGCAAAAACATGCCTAAGATATGCCCAATAATCTTGACGAAACTTCGAATCTCCCCCTGCATACCGAAAAATCTCTGCGCGATGGTCCTACGAGTTACTGAGACGCTGTCTATATCCTTCAATGCACCCTTGCTTTATTTGCTTTGCCAATTGAGCAATCTCCGGCAATGTTTCTTCGGGTTTCTTTAGATTTTTCTCGTAAATCTCCGCGTAAGCACTTCCAGCTATGGCGCCCTCTGCTCCAGCTGAAACTATAGCCGCTGCGTGTTCTCTCTTCGAGATACCGAAGCCGGCCAAGACGGGTACATCCGTATGTCTTCTAACTCTGCTGACAAGCTTTAGGGTGGGATCTGTCAAACTTTCCCTTGCTCCAGTCACTCCTTCAACGCTTATGACGTAAAGAAAACCGGAGGCAACGTCGGCGATTTTCTTCAACCTGTCTTCAGTCGTTGTTGGAGCTACTTGGAATATTACGTGTACGCCCGTTTTCTTTCCTTCATCTAGAAGGACACTTGCTTCTTCAATCGGGAGGTCGGGAACTATTATCGCCTGAGCACCTGCCTTTTTTATTTCACTCAAGAAAGTCCCGACTCCAGTCACATAGGGGATGTTGTAGTAAGTCGTTACAACTAACGGGACTTCCAAGCCGCTTCTTCTCAATTTTTTTATTCCTTGAATGCACTTAGCAGGGGTCATGCATTTTTTCAGAGCTCTTTCACAGGCCGCTTGAAAAGTTGGTCCGTCCGCAGTTGGATCCGAGAATGGGATTCCGAACTCTATAAGGTCTGCACCGTTTTCAACCAGGTTTTTGATCAGTTTCAG
>CAYGCU010000112.1:0-3309 GCA_964348475.1 uncultured Candidatus Bathyarchaeia archaeon | reverse complement strand
ACGTAGACGAGCTCAGAAACACCGTACACAATGAAATGAGACAGGTGAAAGGAATTCGGTCAACCTGCACCATGGTTGTCATAAAATAAACCTACCTCTCCGGAACATAGTGAAAATGTAAGGCCTCCCTATCGCTTTTTTTCCATGAGGATTGCAATACTTGTTTGCCTCAGAGTATCAATGTATACGCGGGGAGTACGTATGTACGTCGCATGAAAAAAGAGGGTCTACAGATTTTCTCTAGATCTTTCTGATATCTTGCGCTCGTAGATATACTTTGGATTTCGAAATATGTCAATGCGTGAAATAAGTGATATATTAAATCAAACGATACAATAGTCTAATCGGGCGTGAAGGTATGTCAGAAGATCTTGGAAAGATTTTGGAAATCATGAAAAAGCGTGAACTGGACATAGAAATAATGCAGTTGCAGTTGAAACACAATTTGACAAAGAAAAGGGCGGAATCTAAACTCCTGATCATGTACTACAAGGCCTGCAACGCAATATCAAGAGCCAAACTCACGATGTATAGAATTAACGGCTACGACATCAAAGCACCTCAAACGCCAAATCTAGTTGATCAACGGAAGGGTCATCGCCAAGAGAGATTCTGACTTAAGTCATTTGACTAATCACTTTTCCAGAACTTCCACGGCTTCGCACACGTGCATGAATTTCATTGTGCATGTTTTGTCGAAAATTGTTATTGCTACTTCTTTGCCTTTTTCTAAAACGATTTCACATCCTCCCATTTGTAAGCTGGTCTTTTTCTCTATGATCATTTTTCTTTCTGAAATTGGAGGTTTTTCTTCCTCAAGGTTGTTCCTCAAACTCAGCATTTATTTTCTCTCAGAAACATAGCGTCCCCTCCTCTTTATCTCCCCAATCTTATTCAAAACCTCTCTCGCCACGCTGTCCCCAATAGCCCGAGTGTACCCTTCAATAACTGCGTCAAAACACTGTCCTGCATATTTGAAATGGGTGCTCTGAAGCGCCCTTTTCATAAGATGCAGGTCCACGCCTCTGGCCTCCAACTCCATAGATCGCTCGCTCAGCCCGAAGTCCACGAAAACAACTCTGCCCTGCGGAGTGAGAATCATGTTGGAGGTGGTCAGGTCGCTGTGGATGATTCCGTGATTATGGAGTCGGCCAATCAAGTCGCCGATATGACGACACAAGTGTAGCCTTTCTTCAGTGGGAAGATCGTCGAGGACCTGCTTGACTTGCTTCCCCTCAATAAACTCCATGACGATTGTTGTCCCTACCGTGTCAACCATAAAAATCGTTGGAGTTGGAACCCCTGCCTCCTTCGCTCTATGAATATGCTGGGGCTCATGTATGGTTCGGTGAAACCGAATTTCCTTATCCAGCTTAGGAACACGATACTTCTTGGACAACCGCCGCTTCATGATCACCTTGCGGCCATGCCAATCTTCCAGACAAAGGTTGGCTTCTGCGCCCTTCTTTACGAGCACGACTCAACCTCCGGCCCAGGGCACCGCAACCTCGTCCAGCCGCCACTTCAGTTTGACGAAGCTTTTCTCTAAGGGAAGCGTCACGCGGTGCTGAAAAGCGAGAATTCCTGTCCAAGCGATCATGGCTCCGTTGTCTAAGGCGTACTGCTTGGGAACCACGCAGAACCGAACGTTGTGCTCCTCAGCAATGCACTCAAGCATGGACTGCAACCTCTTGTTGGCTGCAACCCCGCCCGTTAACAGAACCTCGGGCTTCTCAGTGTGAGCCAGCGCCCTCTCCGTGACCTCGGTCAGCATGGAGAAAGCGACTTCCTGAAGACTAAAGCACAAGTCTTCGAGGCTGTGCTTTCCCTCACGAAGCAACTGAACAGCCGCTGTGAGAAAACCGCTGAATGATAAATCCATGCCCTTCACCGTGTAAGGAAGAGGGATAAACGTTTGACCGCAACTCGCCAGCTGCTCAACCAGTGCGCCGGGAGGTATTCCCTCCCTCTCGTGCAGTCCAGCCTCCCGAGCGAAAACGTCGAGGCAGTTTCCCACCGCTATGTCTAGGGTCTCGCCGAAAACGCGGTATCGCCCTGCTTCGAAGGCGGACACTATGGTATTTCCCCCTGAAACATAGAGAGTAACCGGATCCACAGCTCTGGCAACAAGCTTTCCTATTTCAATGTGGGCCACACAGTGATTAACTCCCACTAACGGAACCCGAAGATACGAAGCTAGCGCGCGGGCTGCCGTGGCACCAGTGCGAAGACACGGACCCAAGCCGGGACCTTGAGAAAAGGCGACAACGTTTATGTCTTGGGGCTTTACCTCCGCCCTTTGAAAGGCTTCAGCCAAAACCTTTCCAGCCACCTCGACGTGGTGCCTAGCTGCTTCACGAGGATGAATGCCCCCCTTCTGAGGCACGTATGCGCTGATCACGTTGGCAAGAACCTTGCCATCAAAAGATAGGATTCCAACGCTGAAATCGTCGGCTGTGGATTCAATGCCTAAGCAGTAGGAAGCTACTGAACGGCGCTTCGGCAACGTTTTCAACTCCTTTTGCAGTTGGTTCTTGCTAGTTTTAGTGAAATCTAGCATGAGATACGGCTGTGTAGAGTCTCTATGCAACTGCTTAATATAGTTATGACCTGTATTCTCTCTTATTCTTCTCGCCTTTTTGGTTCATGCAAACGTGAAGTTATGATGAATGAAGGAACTATAAACACCAAAATGAAGAAAAACGGAAGTTGCGGCGCGCGCGCATAGCAAAATCTGTCAGAATCTAGCTCATAACGATAATTAGATAATTCCCACGAATGAAATAGAATTCCTCTCTAAGTTTAGGTATGATCCGCAGTTCACTTCTCTCTTTTTCTACGAAAACTTACATTGAGATTAATAAACCTTGACACTCTCTCTTAGGCAGGTTAGAAAAGATGAAAAATGTTATAGATTTCGAAGTTCAAGTTGGATCCAATTTGCTAGTCGATGTTAAACGCATATGGCTCAGCTTTTTCAAGCATGTAAATGTTCAATACGTATATGTTTTTATGTTTGAAAGCACTATAGTTATTGAGAGACGTCTAAGGATCGATGGGGTATGCCGAGGCGCAACGATCTGGAACACAAAGCCCTACAGGTGATTATGAACGTGGGAGATGACGGGGTGCTTCAGTCTGAACTCTGGCGAAAACTGGACGCCAGCAGCAGAGAGGGCTCTAGAATAGCCTTAAAACTGGAAAGCAAGGGCTTGATTCACCGTGAGCGCGAGGTTTTCAAAGGAAGATGGACTTACCGGCTGTATGCCAAGAGAAAACCGGCATCTGTTAACTCCATCATCGATTGTC
>CAYGCU010000111.1:0-3324 GCA_964348475.1 uncultured Candidatus Bathyarchaeia archaeon | reverse complement strand
TTGTGAGATTCGCGAACATAATGTTTGGCTTTAACCATTTCGCTGGCAGAACAGGAATGGGCGCGGTTATGGGTTCAAAGAAACTGAAAGCTATAGCTGCGCGCGGCACAGGAAGAGTGAGATACGCCCATGAGGAAAAATTAGTTGACCTGTTAGTGGAGAAATTAACCAGCAAAGAAGCTTTGAGCGGACCCTACTTTCCTGATGGACTTTTCAAATATGGTTCCCTCGCAGATCTAGGCTATTGGCAGGAGACAGGGCGCCTAACTACAATGAACTTTAGGAAATGTCTCTTTCCCGGATACGAAAATATAACGGCGGAGACTCTGGCTACAAGTCCGTACTTAATCAGAAACAACACTTGCCCGCACTGCACAGTGGGGTGCAATAGGATTACTCAGGCAACCGATCCCTACACCCTTGATCCAGAGTATGCCACACCGGAGTACGAGAGCACAGCCGCCCTCAGCTCATTGTGCATGAACGACAATTTGGTAGCCGCTTTAAAAGCGATTGAACTCTGTAACAAATATGGCATGGACACGATGTCCACAGGCGTGACTATTGCCTTTGCGATGGAATGCTACGAGAAGGGAAAGATAACGAAAAAGGGCACTCATGGACTAGACCTCACGTGGGGAAATCATGAGGCAATGATTCAGATAGTCGAAAAAATAGCGAGGAGACAGGGAATAGGCAATCTTTTGGCTGAAGGTTCGCGAAGAGCAGCCGAAAAGTTGGGCGGCGGAGCAGAAGAATTTGCAATGCACGTTAAAGGCATGGAGTTCCCCCTGCATGAGGTGAGAGGGATGAAAGGCCACGGGCTTGGCATCGCAACGTCAAACAGAGGAGCCTGCCACCTTCAAGTGGAAACCGACGACATGTTTGAAGGACAGCTTGATCCAGATGTAGGAATAGACGAAACGACGTTTCCAAAAGAACATAGAGATCGACTCTACGCTGGTCCTGAAAAAGTCAAACTAGTTAAGATAATAGGAGACTTGTTTGCCGTGTTTGACTCCCTTGTCATCTGCAAATGGACTGTGTATCCGTGTGGAGGTTACAAGACAAGAACGATAGTCGATGTCGTTGCCACTGCCACGGGGTGGGATTTCACCATGGATGAGTTAATGAAAACTGGAGAGAGGATTTTCAACCTTTGCAGGGCTTTCAACGTTCGAGAGGGAATAACCAGAAAGGACGACAAGCTCCCAAAGAGGTTCACAGAGCCGTTACCTGAAGGCCCCTACAAGGGTGAAGCGTTTCCTGAGGATGTGTTTGAAAAGATGTTGGATCACTTTTATAGACTTCGGGGATGGAATAAAAAAACAGGCGTCCCGACAAGGAAGAAGCTTGAGGAACTGCAACTGGGATACGTGGCGGATAACCTAGAAACCCATGGAATAATACGGACAACTCCGAAAAGGAAAAAATGACGTTTTGCGATGCCAAATGACGTTTGAACAACTTTTTTATAGGGTATTAATCGTAAATCTTGTTCTAAATAAACTACAGAAAGGCGTTAGGTGAACGGAAATGAGACTAAAAATTTTTCCCGAAAAATGCACGGAGTGTTGGCTGTGCGCAGCTGTGTGTTCAGCAAGGCTTGTAGAAGAGTTCAACCCATCGAGGTCTGCTGTGTATGCGGAGTCCCTCCTACCCGAGAAGTTGATCATGCGCCCATACGTATGCATCCAATGCGATGAACATCCTTGCGTGGAGTCATGTCCAGTCGAAGCCATAGTTGAGGACAAAGAACTTGGAATCTACGTGGTTGACAAAGAACTTTGCACAGGATGTGGAGCCTGCATCGAAGTCTGTCCATATAACGGCCTGAGACTTGATCCAGTTGGGAACTACGCGATAAAATGTGATGTGTGCAGAGGAAAACCCCGATGTGTTGAAATATGTCCAGAAGAAGTTCTCAAAACAGTTGAGTAGAGGTGAAAAGAAAATGCCTGGAGGATATGTTGGCAAGATACTGCGTGTAGATCTAAGCAGTGGAAAAACCTCTTCAGAGGACCTGAACTTAAAATGGGCGAGATTGTTCATTGGCGGTAAAGGCTTGGGCGCAAAATACCTGTACGAGGAGCTGAAACCAAGAAAAGATCCTCTTTCACCAGATAACGTTTTTATCTTAATGACAGGACCCTTGGTAGGCACTACGGCACCGTGTGCTCCCAAATTTGCCATTTACACGAAGTCACCCCTTACAGGGACTTTCCTGGACAGCTACATGGGCGGCTACCTTGGTGCAGAACTAAAGTTTGCCGGTTTCGATGGCATTGTAATAAAAGGCAAGGCCGAGAAACCTGCGTACCTTTGGATAAGCGACGGCAAAGCTGAAATCAGAGACGCAAAACACCTTTGGGGCCTCGACATTCACGAGACTGAAAAACGGATTAAAGATGAGGTTGGCGACAAAGAAGTTAAAGTTGCTGCTATCGGCCCTGCCGGCGAGAATCTTGTAAAAATAGCTTGCATCACAGTCGATACCTACAGACAAGCTGGTAGAGGCGGAGGCGGAGCCGTCATGGGCTCCAAAAACCTAAAGGCAATCGCTGTTCGGGGACACCAAGGAGTGAGTGTTCCAAACATCGAAGAATTCATCGAACTCACCAAGGAGATCACAAAAAATGACGTAGTGACCGAAGACAACCTTTGGGCTAAGACCGACGGCACGCCAGGCTTCCTACAAATGGTTCAGGAAGGAGGCATCCTGCCCACTAGAAACTTTCAAATGGGCGTGTTTGAGCATGCAAATAAAATAGACGGAGATGCTGTGAAGAAAATACTTGTCCGAAAAAGAGCATGTTACGGCTGTCCCCTTGGCTGTGGCAATCTAACTCAAGTTAAGGAAGGCCCCTTCGCTGGCACAGTGATTGAAGGTCCAGACTACGAGACTCTGGCCTTGGCAGGTTCAAACTGTTACATAAGTGATGTAGCAGCTATAGCCAAATACAACCTGCTATGCGACAAACTTGGTTTGGACACAATATCCACAGGCGACGCCATAGCCTTTGCCATGGAATGCTTCGAAAAGGGTCTCATCACCAAGGAGGACACGAACGGACTGGAACTAACCTTTGGCAACGTAGAAGCTTACATCCAAATGCCAAACTTAATTGCCCACAGAAAAGCTATTGGAGACGTTTTGGCTGAAGGAGTGAGAAAAGCGGCAGAGAAGATAGGAAAGGGATCCGACCGCTTCGCGGTTCAGGTTAAAGGACTTGAGCTCCCAGGATATGAACCGAGAGGATCAATAGGCATGTCGTTGGCCTACGCTACTTCAGACAGAGGGGCATGTCACATGAGATCTTGGCC
>CAYGCU010000110.1:0-3399 GCA_964348475.1 uncultured Candidatus Bathyarchaeia archaeon | reverse complement strand
TGAAGGCAGCGTTGGCTAGAAGCTCAGCAGCTATGACGACGCCTTCTCCTCCTCGGCCGTGAAATCTAACAGCTTTCATGATTCGATCACTAGAAATATTGAAGAAGCCTGCTTAAAATGCTTACATAAATTGGTTCTTACACTAGAATGCGAATCTTGCAGACAAGCAAAAGAAGAGGTTGAATTCAAGTCTAGAACTATCTTCCTTAGGTGCTTACTAGTACTAAATCAATATGTTGCTTGATGATGGGGATGTCAGATACCCGAAAAGAATTAGGGTTTTCGGGAGGGATACCTTCACTGGCTCTGATTGCGCGTGCAAGCGATTCGGCTTTAGCATGCAGACTGGATAAACATGCTTAGAAAAAATGAGAGTTTTGCGAGTGACATCGCCACTGTTTTAGGAAAAAGCGGCGCGCACAGGAACAGAATTGGAGTTGATCCAACCCGGTTTTGATGCTAACGCATGCGTGTGCTTTACGATGTGGATTCCAGAGAAGTAACGTTTAAGTTTCCTTCTTCTCCGTATAAGGATCTACTCAGGCGGAGAGACCTAATGAAACACCTGCATCATAATGGCGTTTTGGTTCCACCCCGATACGAAGGAAAAGGTCTCACTGTTAAGGTAAACGAAGAGAAGATTAGGCTGACGCCGGAGCAGGAGGAAATGGCTCTAGCTTGGGCTAAGAAAGTGGAGACGCCCTATGTTAAAGATCGTATATTCGCCAAGAACTTTCACCGTGACTTCTCAAAGAAGCTCGGCATCAAAGTAAAACCTGAGGATATTGACTATTCCGAGGTTCTGTCTTTTGTCCAAAAGGAGCGAAGTTGGAAGGCGAACCTCTCCAAGGAGGAGAAGAAACAGTTGACAGCTCAGAGGAAAGCCCTGAGGGAAGTGAACAAGAAACGCTACGGATATGCTTGGGTTGACGGCAGCCAGATGGAGGTGGCTAACTACGTCGTTGAACCCAGCTCCATTTTCATTGGCCGGGGTAAACATCCTCTGAGAGGTCGCTGGAAAGAAGGGCCTCGTGAGGAGAACATCGAGCTTAATCTCTCGCCGGATGCCCCTAGGCCACCGGGAAACTGGAAGGCCATACTCTGGCAGTCCGACGCCATGTGGATCGCCAGATGGCGGGATAAACTTACCGACAAGACAAAATACGTCTGGTTTTCCGACTCCAGCATCTTGAAGCAGAGTAAAGATGTCGAGAAGTTTAACAAGGCAAGGGAACTCCGCCATAACCTTGCACAAGTCCAAAGGCACATCTGGGAGAACCTCGATGCCGGAGACCAGAGACGGAGGAAGACGGCCACCGTCTGTTTCCTTATTGACAAGCTTAAGATCAGGGTGGGCGACGAGAAGGATCCTGACGAGGCTGACACAGTTGGCGCTTCAACTCTGCGACCGGAGCATGTTCGCTGCAACGGCGACGGAACTGTGACCTTCAATTTCCTCGGAAAGGACTCTGTACCTCATGTCTTCAGGGTGGAACTTCCAAATAAGGTCATCAGAAACCTCAAGGAGTTCGCAGCGAACACGAGATCCACTCTTTTCGATGGTGTCGGCTCAAAACATGTGAGCGAACTCCTAGACGAGGTGATGATCGGACTCTCAGCAAAAGTCTTCCGCACGTGCTATGCTTCAGAAGCCGTCGAGACGAAACTGGACCAGACTCCTGTCAAACGCGAAGACTCTGAATACGAGAAAAAATATATCGTCACGATGGCGAACCTCGAGGCGGCCAAGGTTTGTAACCACCGGCGCACAATCCCCAAGACTTGGAAATCATCTCTAGAAAAGAAGAAGGACCGCCTCAAGGCTATGAAAGACCGGGCGAAGGAAGCCCAAGATAAGCTGAGACAGAACGCTAAGGAGCGGGAAGAAAGATACAGGGAGAGACTGAGGAAGCAGGAAGAAAGGTTGAAGACGATGAAGGAGAGGCTGGAGGCTTATCAACGGTCACTCACAGATAAAAAGCAGCAAGGTAAAACCGTTCACACCTTAAAGAAACGCATTCGCCTTCAGCAAGAGACCATATCGCACCAAAAGCAGTCCATCAAAAAGCTTAAAACCAAACACGCGGAGCAGATGAAAAAGCTAAGGCAGAGATGGGAAAGCCGCACGCAACGTGACGAAGTGGCGATAGCTAAGCTAACCCTCAGAATAAAGACTCAGAAGGAAACCCGCGACTACAACCTCGCGACATCCTTGAAGAGCTATATCGACCCCCGAATCTATTACAAATGGGGAAAACAAATCGACTACGACTGGAAACGGTACTACCCGAAGGCCCTACAGAGAAAGTTCAGCTGGGTCGAGACGGAAGGAACGCTTTCAGAAAACGGCTAGATGTGCACTCAGTACTGTCCGCGCGCAACGATAGCACGTGCAGCTTAGTCTATCATAACTCACGCAGATTTCAGTGATTTTCTGAATGTTGTTTTGGAAAGTCATTATTAGCACCACCTATGTTCCTTGCTCAATCCAGAAATGGAATATTAACTGTTAAGACAAAATATTTAATATGTCATTTCCACACTTCAATAAGTAGTCGGAGTAGGAACAATGCATACAATACAGTTTCTACCAAGCGTAGCTGCCCTAGTCACCACTGGTGTTCTCATAGCGGTTATCGTTCGTCAAAAGCGGTCGTACTTTAACAATATCAAGATGTATTTCGTTGGATCCATTATTGCATTTGCAGTGTTGATTCTAGGAGGCATGTTTCTGCGCTTGATCCCATCTGAAACCACAGCGCTTTACGTGGGCAGAATCAACGCTTCGGCTTGTTTGTTTGCCTATGTTATAATTGGTTTGTCCGCCTTGACATTGGAAAAGAAACTTAGGTTCGGTTTTCGAAAGGGCTTTCGTGAACGCGAACTCTTCAGGGAACCTCTCCTCCTGACCTACCTCGGCCTTCTCTTCGTTATGTTGGTGCTGACTTGGGTTCTAATTCCTTCCCAAGCAAAGCTGTTGACCAGTTTTATTTCGGGAGAAATGATTTACGTCCCAATATTCGAATCGTGGTATGTAATCTGCTTATTCCTGGCCCTCAGTTTTCTTATCATTTATCCTTGTTACACACTTCTTTTCATGAGTCGGTGGGGTGGAGTAAACCAAAAAGGTGCTCAAGCCTTGATGGGACACACAATCTGCTGGATTGGCTTAGGTCTCTTCATGTTCGTTTCTAACGCCTTTATGCGGTCGATTGTTGGTGTGGTTGAGCTCGGTGAAGTCGGCTACGTGTTTTCTATCGTTTTTCTCATGGTCATGACATACTTGTATAGAGAAACAAACATCTTAGAAAATCTTCCAAACGCGTACTCCTCCTCCCCGATTAGTTTGAGAGAGGGTGAGGTTGCTGTACTGTTATACACTTCAGCCGTGGACAAGCT
>CAYGCU010000109.1:0-3422 GCA_964348475.1 uncultured Candidatus Bathyarchaeia archaeon | reverse complement strand
GTTCCCACATGCACCTCATGCCACCGAATCATAGCCCCAAGAACAGAAGCAACAAAATTCCCATGCCCCAACTGCGGAGAATTAATCATCTGGCGATGCTCCAAATGCCGAAAATTCGGAAGACCCTACCGCTGCCCAAAATGCCAGTTCACAGGACCATAAAAGAAGGAAAACCACATGGCAAAGGTATTGTTCTCCATCAAAATTTTCCCATCTGACATCACCACAAACCTCAACCGGCTGAAAAAGAAAATAGAGAAAGAACTACCCAAATACGCCTCAGTCTACAAGTTCGACGAAGAACCCATAGCCTTCGGCCTCACAGCGCTAATCGTCCACATCATCATTCCCGAAGAAAAACCCAGCGGCTCAGATGAGGTGGAAAAACAACTGCAAAAAATCGATGAAATCAGTCAGATAGAAACGGTAATGGTTCGAAGAGTCTAGCCGCTTGAAAGTTTATATAGGAATACTATTCTTTCGAACTGTAGAACGTTCAAAAACGAAAAAGGAAGGTCGAGAGTGAGCGAGGTTCAACTGAGAGTTGGAGACGCCAGACAACGCGACGTGGGCAGAGGAATCGCTAGAATCGACCAAAAAACCATGCAAGAACTAGGCATCTCCGCAGGGGATGTCATCGAAATCGTAGGAAAAAGAACCACGGCAGCAATTGCTTGGCCAGCCTACTCCGAAGACCAAGGCCGAACAATTATAAGAATCGACGGCTTCACCCGCAAAAACGCAGGCGTAGCCATAAACGAATACGTCACGGCCCGACCGGGAAAAGTGAAGGACGCGGCAAATGTTGTTTTGGCTCCCATAGACGTGCGACTAAACGTGGACGAAGACTTCACGAACTTCGTCAAGAACAGGCTCATGGAAAGAACCCTCGTGGAAGGAGACACCACCCTCGTCATGATGCTCGGCCACGCCATACCCTTCACCGTAACCAAAACCCGCCCCCACGGAATCGTGAGAATCACATACGAAACAAACCTGCAAATCCTAACCGAACCCCTACCCGAAGCCAAACGCATGCCACGCACCACCTACGAAGACATAGGAGGACTCCACGAAGAGATCCAACGAATACGAGAAATGGTGGAGCTCCCGCTCCGACACCCTGAACTCTTCCAAAGATTAGGAATAGAGCCGCCTAAGGGAGTGCTCTTGCACGGACCACCGGGATGTGGAAAAACCCTGCTGGCAAGAGCTGTGGCAAACGAGTCAGAAGCCAACTTCTTCTCCATAAACGGGCCGGAGATCATGAGCAAGTTTTACGGCGAGTCAGAGGCCCGCCTGCGCGAGATGTTTCAGCAAGCCCAGAAAAACTCGCCCAGCATCATCTTCATCGATGAACTCGATGCCATCGCGCCAAAGCGAGAGGAGGTTACTGGCGAAGTTGAGAGAAGAGTGGTTGCCCAGCTTCTCGCCCTCATGGACGGACTAGCGGGGAGAGGAAACCTCATAGTGGTCGGCGCCACCAACAGGCCAGGCGCGCTCGACCCAGCTCTTCGAAGACCCGGAAGATTCGATCGGGAGATAGAGATCGGGGTCCCGGACAAAAAGGCGCGGCATGAAATACTGCAGATCCACACTAGAGGGATGCCGCTGGCTGAGGACGTTGATCTGAAAAAACTCACTGAAATAACACACGGCTACACTGGAGCAGACCTAGCTGCGTTAGCCCGTGAAACAGCTATGAAAGCTCTGCGTCGATACTTGCCGGAGATAAACCTAGAGGAGGAGCGAATTCCGCCGAGTATTTTGGAGAAGATGGAGATTCTAATGGAAGACTTCATGAACGCCTATAGGGAGATCACACCGACAGCCATGAGAGAAGTGTACATAGAAATGCCCACGGTTCATTGGAGTGATATCGGCGGTTTAGAGGACGTGAAAGAGGAGCTCAGGGAAGCTGTTGAATGGCCGCTGAAAACCCCAGAAGTCTTCAACAGAATGGGAATACATCCTCCGAAAGGCATCCTGCTCTTCGGACCACCGGGATGTGGAAAAACCCTGCTGGCAAGAGCGGTCGCCACCGAGAGCGAGGCCAACTTCATCACCATAAAGGGTCCAGAAGTTTTTTCCAAGTGGGTTGGAGAGTCAGAAAAGGCAATTCGAGAAGTGTTTAGGAAAGGAAGAATGGCGGCTCCGTCAGTGATTTTCTTCGACGAGTTTGACTCACTCGTGCCTAGGAGGGGAATGGGCTACGGCGACAGCGGCGTAACAGAGCGGGTGATAAGCCAGCTTCTCACAGAGATGGATGGAATAGTCACCCTAGAGGATGTGGTGGTTATCGCCGCCACGAACAGGCCGGACATCGTGGATCCCGCGGTTCTTCGACCTGGAAGGTTCGACCGGCTAATTTACGTTCCTGAGCCAGATCAGAAGGCCAGGCTGGAAATCTTCAAGATCTATACTAAAGAGATGCCCTTGACAAAAGACGTGGACCTGCTTCAGTTAGCCGGCGTGACGAAGAACTACTCTGGGGCGGACATCGAGGCGCTTTGTCGGGAGGCTGCCCTAAACGCCTTGCGCAGGGACATCAAATCTAAAGAGGTTACTCTCACCGACTTCCAAAAGGCTAGGGAAAAAACTGGACCAACCGTAACGCCTGATATGGATGCTTGGTATAAGAGCTTCTTGAAGCAGGTTAGACAGCTAAAGAAGCCTACTACTCCTGTGGCATAGTGCTTGGGTGCAAAGAGATGTCTGTCAAAACGTGGAAACCCCGTCCGCTTTACATGGCCATAGTGGAGACTCTTGAGAAGAGGGGTCCGTTGACGGACATGGAGCTCTTTGATGCATTGAAGGATAGCTACGAGGATATAGGGTTTGGAGATGTAAACCAGACTTTAATGGAGATGGAGATCAAGGGCAAGATCTACGTTTCATCGCTCGCCAGAGGAAAAAGGCGAGTTGAGTTGGTGAAAACGAAGGCGTAAGATAGGACTTGGCTAACGTTATAAAGCGTTCTCAATAACGGTGACGGAGCGGCGTAAGCCTTTGAATCTGCTTGAATACTCGTGTATCTTCTCTACATTGCTTCTATAGAACTCTTTTTTTGCCTCGATCTCTTCAATGGCAGATTTCAGTTGCCCTTTGTTTTCAACGTAAATAGAGCATTTCAGCTCATCCAGTTTTCTGGCGTTTGCCATTTGTTCCGGTTGAGTTGGTATGCATATGCTTGGTTTTCTCTGTTTTATCACCTCAAAACAAGTTCCGTGGCCGCCACTAAAAATGATCACCTTTGCGTTTTTCATGCATTCTTTCCGTTGCTTCTCATGTAACCAGCCATGAACCTTGCAGTTTCCGAATTTTTTCGTGAATTTGCTGCCGGGTTCTCCTAAGCTTACTATACTTTCTGATTTCAACGAAGAAAGAACGGGAATCACCATTTTTGTTAGTTTGGCTCTCGT
>CAYGCU010000108.1:0-3439 GCA_964348475.1 uncultured Candidatus Bathyarchaeia archaeon | reverse complement strand
AATTCCCCATACCCAAACACATCCTCGAAGAAACCAGTCCACTCAAAATGTTTGCGCGCACAAGGGCGCTAGGGAGAACAACACCTAAGAGGATTAAAATTGAACACCCACGGATCGAAGATTTGAAGTCTGGAATGAAAAGAATTAACTTAGAAGCGAGGGTTCTTGAGGTTCCAAAACCAAGATCCGTCTTCACTAGGTTTGGGACATTTGCCATGGTAACAAACGCAAGCATCGCAGATGAAACCGGAGTTATCCAACTACCTTTGTGGAACAAACAAATAGACACAGTTTCTGTGGGAGATACCATCCGAGTTGAGAACGCGCGTGTTGTAACGTTTAGAGGTGAACGCCAGTTAAGGGTGGGCAGAGGTAGACAATTGAGTGTTATCGAAAAAAAGTGACTTATCTACCCCGATTTCTTTGATAAAAACTGAAAAGCTTCCAGAAATGCGCGCGCGCATCTTATCCTTATCCTATTCCAGTATTATCCACCCTGTACCGTGTAGGTATGTGCTGAATCGGGTATACGGTTTTTAACCATCCATTAACCGTCGTCCGCCGTTTGTCCCGTCGTTGATTGGTTGGGTTAAAATTTAATCTCACACCCACCACACTCATAATAAGAGTCTGGTGAAACGCATGTCAGGAACCGAAACCCTAGTACCCTACATTAAAGAAGCAAAAAAAGAGGAGCAGCCCACCATCATCGTGGACAGCCGAGAAGCCACCACAGCCCCAAGAATCATCAAAGGACTGAAAGAACTCGGCGCTGAAATCAGAGTAGAGGCTCTTCCAAAAGGAGACTACGTCATATCAGACCTCTGCGCCATCGAACGTAAGACCGTCCACGACCTCGTGTACACCCTAACCAGAAGACACCTCTTTGAACAGCTCTTCCAACTGAAAGACGTTTACATTAAACCCTTCATCCTCATCGAGGGGTACCTCCCGATCATCTACAAGTTCAGCAGAATCAAACCAGCTTCGGTCTGGGGCGCCATGTTTTTCCTGGCAAAACAGGGAATATACATGATCCACACCACCAACCAAAAAGAAACCGTAGACTTCCTCTACACAGCTGCCAAACAAGAACAAATCGTCGAAAAAAGAATCCCAATCGTGCATCCTGTGAAGAAACTTGAAACTCTAGCCGATGCTCAGATCTTCTTTATAGCCAGCCTTCCCAACATAGGCAGAGAAAAAGCAAACACACTCCTCCATTCCTATCAAACCCCCCTAAACGCCCTGATCAACGTAGACCAGTGGACCAAAGATGTTCACGGTCTTGGGCCCAAAATCACGAAAAGGGTGAAAGAGGTGTTGCACAAACCCTACAAGGAGTAGCCAACCGGAAGACTCAGGCAACCTCCCTTACTAACGATGTGCCTTCAACATTCTGAACCGTGATCATGTGAACATCCTTCTCTTCGAAGGTCACTTGGCTAGGCGTGATGGCTAGATACTGAGCGTTCAGCCCCCTAACGGAGGACACAAGCAAATTGGCAATAATCTCCCTGTTCCGGGGGTCCATGTGAATATCGTACTCATCAATGGCTCTGAAGGGCGACCGAACGTGTTGTTGCAACGCAAGGAGGAACGTCATGGTTGCTGTGCTCCTCTCTCCACCGCTCTGAGTGTACATGTTAAGGGAAACCGGCTTCGCCCCCTTAAACCCCACCAGAATCTCGAGGCCCGCCGCCTCAATGTCGTGCTCATCAACAAGCCGAACCTCCCCAACAGCATGAGCATGCGAAAGGATTCCCTCATACTGGAGGTCAACATGCTCCAGTAGGTTCCGAAGAACGGTTCTCCAAGCCTCCATCCTCGCCTTCACCTCTTCCAAAGCCTTTTCCCGGTTCTCCGCCACCAAGCGTGCCTTCTCCTGCAGCTCCAGGTAAAGTTTGGAGTAGGACTCATACATGCGCTCGATGTCCTCGGAAACGTCAGCGAGGGCGGCGAGATGACCGTCAGTAACCCTAATCTCGTCCAAGATCTCAACGATGCTCTTCATGGGCACGATCTGGGGACCCGTCTCCTCAGCCCTCCTCGCAGCCTCACGGAGATCCACGACTGAGACTCGAAGCTCCTTGTTCAGTTTCTTCAGAGTCTTCTTAAGGATCTCCTTCTGATAACGCAGCAAGGCTAGGTTAATCTTTCGATCCACGAGGTCATTGTTGGAGCTTTCCATCTCCAAGTTGAAGTGATCAGTTTTGGTCTGAACGTCTGAAACTTGGGCGTCCAGCCTGCTAAGTTGCATGTTAGAGTTTTCAATCGATTTCTTCAGACTTTCGCTCTTGATGTTGAACTGCTGAATCCACGTCTTTTCAAGGTTTTTGTAGGCTACTCTGACCTCGGCTAATTGGGTTTTGAGGTCGGAGGGGTTCCGGATTTCAGTGAGCGTCACCTCTAATCGCTCTATCTCGTCTAGGCACCCCTTCACCTGTTTTCGGTGACTCTCAGCCCACGATCTTGTTTCTTCCACGGCTAGACTAGCTAGTGAAACGTTTGATTCCTCTTTCGCTCTCTCACGCTCTAGTATTAACCGTTCTTCCAGAAGCTTTCGCCACTCAGCTTTCAGCTGTTTCATTCTTCCCTGAAGTTCGTCTAGTTGGCTGTTGATAGTTTTGGCTTCGCTCTCGATTCGCAGGACTTCGTTTTGCTCTCTTTGAATCTGCTTCTCTAACTCGGAAACCGTTTTCTCTCTTTTCGAAACCTCCGTCCAAGCCAGCTCCCGCTCGAGGAATCGCCGCTTCATTCTCAGCTGCTTTTTCTGCTGGTAGCGGTCGTACTGCTCCCTCCAGTAACTCAGAGTTTGCTTGGCAGACTCCAAGAGCTTTCCCACAGACTCCTCTTGGCTGAGAGTACGAATCAGCTTCTTTTGGGCTTTCAAGACGTTTCGGCGGTAGGATTCGAATCCCACCGCGGCTTCAACCATCCTAAGCTTTTCCTGAGGTGAAAGAACCGTGAACTGCTCCACCATGTTCTGGTGCATGATGATAAGCATGTTGTCTGGGTCAACCCCGAGCTTGGATAGAAGCCTCACAACGCCACTTTTGGTTGCAGCCCTGTTGTCGAGTTCAAACCAGTAATTTCCATCCCGCCTCAGAACTCTAGTTAAAAATATGGAGTCTTTTTTGATTTTGGGAACTGGTCGACGAGTTCCCTTGTGGGAGTTGTCCAGAACCAGAGTGACGCGACCCTGGTCTTTCCCCCACCTAATAAGGTCGCTCAGCTTCCTAGACCGTTCGGTGTAGGACTGGCCCAGCGCCACTGAAATCCCCAACAGCATAGATGACTTGCCAGAGCCGTTAGGACCACAGATAACGTTGACACCGGGTTTGAAGGGAACCCTAGCATACTCGTAGGACATGAAATTTTCTAAGATGACTTCTCGGATCAGCATTTGCCGCTGTCCTCTCAGCGTAATATAGATAGA
>CAYGCU010000107.1:0-3453 GCA_964348475.1 uncultured Candidatus Bathyarchaeia archaeon | reverse complement strand
TCCAACGAGTTGTTCAACGCGGACGAGGTTTTCTTCACAGGAACTGCGGCGGAGGTTGTGCCGGTGACAGAGATAAATCGAAGGCTTATAGGTGACGGGAAACCGGGATCCGTCACGAAACGGCTGATGAGAGAGTTTTACAAGATTGTGAAGGATCCAAGAGAGGGAACTCCGATTAGTTAGGCGGGGTTGCCGATGAAGATTCTGCTATTGACGGAAAAGGACGTTGAACAACTGTTGTCTATTGGCGAGGTTATGGAAGTTGTTGAGTCAGCGTTCACGGAGAAGGGCTTAGATCGGGTTCAGATGCCACCAAAACTTTACCTGTTTTATGGCAAGTATGTCGGTGACTTAAGGACCATGCCTTCGTACCTTGAGCGACTGGACGTTTCCGCCGTAAAGGTTGTTAACGTTCACCCGGAAAATCCAAAGAAGCACGGTCTCCCCACGGTTATGGCAATCATTATCTTGGTTAATCCAAAAAACGGGGCACCTCTCGCAATCATGGGAGGCGCCAGGGTTACCAGTATGAGAACAGGTGCCGCTGGGGGAGTGGCAGCCAAGTACCTCGCTAGGAAGGACTCCAAGGTTGTGGGTCTCGTTGGAGCTGGTGCTCAGGCTAGAACCCAGTTGACGGCTCTTCTCTCCCTTTATGGAAAGCTTGAAGAGGTTAGAGTTTGGAGTCGAACCGAGAAAACTAGGAATGCCTATGTGGCTGAAATGGAAGCTGCGGGTGGTAAGGTAGCCAGAATGGTTTCGGCTAAAAGCGTTAAAGAGGCTGTTGAGGGAGCCGACATAGTTGTTACCACAACGCCGTCAAGAAAACCCCTTGTTTCAGGCGAATGGGTTAGGCCCGGCATGCACTTCAACTGCATCGGTGCAGATGCGCCGGGAAAAGAAGAGTTGGATCCAGCCATCTTGAAGCGTGCAAAGATCGTTATTGACAACTGGGAACAGGCGTCTCACAGCGGCGAAATCAACGTTCCGTTAGCCGAAGGCATCCTAACGAAGCGAGACGTTTGGGGTGAAATCGGGGAAGTGGTGGCTGGTCTTAAGCCGGGCAGAACGTCCTCCGACGAAATAACGGTTTTCACCTCTACGGGGCTGGCGATTCAGGACGCTGTAACAGCAGAACTCGCTTACAAGAAGGCTTTGGCGAAGAAAATCGGACGGTTTGTTGAGATAATGTAGAAAGTGCCCCATGAAAATCTTTTGACCGCTCTTTAGCCTCCGGGAAGTTCGTAAACGTAGGGTATTTCAAATCCTTGCTGAGTGTGTACAGTAATCGTCACTGTCATACCCTGATAGTTCTCCCAGTCCCATGAGCACACAAACGTAACTGTTGAGTTCGGATGAAGTACGTAAGGAAGCGTAACATTCAACTCTGTTTCTTGAATGGTTTCATTTACGTTTACTGTAACCCTTGTGACATTAACATGTGTGGGAGAGGATGCGCTGTTTTGAACAGTGACACTGAAGCTGGTTGTGTTGGTGATGTTAAACAGAACGTCAGTAATCGCTAAGACCACGGGCTGTGGGGTGATTTGAGTGCGGTGTGCTGTATAACCCTGTGAGGTTTCAACTTCCACTGAGACTTTCTTTCCTTGGTATTCGGTCCAGTTCAAATAGCAAGTAAAAGGAATCGAAGTGTTTGGGTTAAGCGTGTAAGGAAAAGAGGGAGTTACATTTTGAACGGTTTCTGAATCCACTGTAACACCAGTGATGTTGACGGGCGTAACAGACGATACAGAGTTTCGAATTGTCATGTTAAAGTGGGTGACGCTTATCGTGGAGTTAAAGATTGCCTCGATTATGGCTAGTTTGACGAGAGGAGTCTTCTTTTGGAGGGTTGCACCAGACCCGTCGGCAACGAAGACATGGATCTTTACGTTTTCGTCAGTGTAGTTCGCCCAGTTCCAAAAAAACCTAAGGGTTTTAGACTCGCCTATTGCAAGTTTGACGGGAAGTAAAGGTCCCACGTTTTCGAGAACACCGTCTTCCGTGGACGCCATGACCTGTGTGACGTTGACGCTGAAAGGAGAAAAAGACGGATTGAGGAGGGTTAGGTCGAAAAACGTTGGGTCTTGAGGATCAAAGTCTACGTCGGTTATGGTTACGGTGGGAGCTTCAGGGAGCTGCACCCCAAGGGAGACGTAATAGCCTACGGTCCACATGTAAGACAAGACCGCCCCAACTATGGCGGCAACCAACAAAAGCAGAATGAGAATAAGCTTTGAGATGCCAACCGCGTTTCGAATCAGCTTCATACACTTCCCTCACACGAGTCCTATCAGTTAGTCAAAGGTTTATAATAAGATTTAAGCCACTTTGAAAGTCGGAATGCTTATAAAGTTGAGAGAGCCGAATTGGTTCTTCGGCGGGTGAGTGGGCGCCTCCCACCCGTTCCGCCATATAAACCCCGGAGTAGGGAGGTGAAAAAATGGATACGAGAGACCTAAGTCTAGCAACAATCTTCGCGGGATTGTACGCAATTCTTGTCATGGTTTTGGCTCCGATTTCCTTTGATCCTGTTCAGCTTCGAGTGGCGGACTGTTTGATCCCGCTGGCTGCGCTTTTCGGTTGGCCTGTTGTTGCTGGAGTCACTGTTGGTTGCTTTTTGGGCAACGCGTATTACTGGCTTGGTCCCTATGATGTTGTCTTTGGCCCTATCGCGAACCTCATCGCCGCGAGTGCAATACTCTTGCTTAGGAAACGCCGCTTGCTAGCGTGTGTTGTTGGCGCTCTGCCCATCGGTGTCATAGTAGGTGGATACCTATGGCTGTTCTTTACGCCACCACACATCTTTGGGTTAAGCCTGCCAGAGTGGGCGGCAATGATGGTCAGCATCACCGTAAGCAGTTTGATAGCTACAGCGGTAATTGGCTACAGCTTGCTCACTATTCTCAGTAGGCCAAACATCGTCGAACCCTTAAAGTCTCGAGGATTAAAGGTTGTTACAGAAAGCTGAAATCGTTTCGGCGAACTGTTCACGCTAGAGTTCTTTGCGAGATGTGAGAGTTGAAGCCCTCACATTTTTGAACTCGGGATGTTCCAGTTCTTCTACTGACGCGAAAAACTGAGCTATGTCAACATGAAAGATTATTCTGCGTGGCATCCACGGTTTCCAGCCTACAACTCAAAGTTTGAGGACAAACGATTAAAAGTATCTTTGAAAGCGCATTACAAAAGAAAGTATGCGCACCAAAACAGCCACTATAACAGAAGAGCGCGGGGCGATGATTCAACGCAAGTTTTAAAAGTGCTCTAAGCATCTTGGACTCAACATGAGCATTTGGAAAGAAAGATTAAGCAGTACCAGAAAACTGATGGAGAAGAACGGCGTCGATGTTCTAGTCCTCTATGGCGCTGAAAACCTTCAATACCTGAGCGGAGTTACCGATCCCACCCTACACTCTTGTGGAACAATCGTCCTCCCAATCGACGGGAAACCAA
>CAYGCU010000106.1:0-3454 GCA_964348475.1 uncultured Candidatus Bathyarchaeia archaeon | reverse complement strand
GGCCCTTCAAGCATGCATGAGAGCTCTTTATGGCCTCCACAGTGTTTTCTGGAAGAGCCACGCCTCTCCTCTTGAAACACTGGTCACCAGCCTCCACTTCAACAATGTTTAGGCTCAAATCAAACCTCTTCTGGATCGCATCTAGAACCTTCAGTGTTGTTTCAGTGAGTTCGGGGCCAATCCCGTCGCCTGGGATGAGAGCTATCAGATAACTGCTCATTTTGATTTCCTCTTTTTCAAGTGTTCTATGAGGCCTCCATCACTCAATATTTTCATGATGTATCTTGGAGGATGGGTTGCCCGAAGAGTTGAGTTTTTCGACCGATTTTCAACAACGCCCTTCTCCAAATTCACCACTAACTCGTCTCCATCTTCAACCTCAGCTGAAACCCCCTGACATTGAAGCACTGGCAAGCCAATGTTTATGGCGTTTCTGTAAAAAATACGAGCAAAAGACTCTGCGAGAACACACTTAACGCCAGCGTGCTTGAGCGCTAAAGGTGCTTGCTCCCGACTGGAGCCGCAGCCAAAGTTTCTTCCAGCAACGATAATAGTTCCGCTCTGAACTTTTCTGGTGAACGTTGGGTCCAGTCCCTCCATTGCGTGTTTGGCTAATTCCATCGGGTCCGTTAGAACTAGGTATTTTCCCGGAAGAATGACATCGGTGTCCACGTTGTCTCCGAACCTTGCTGCTTTTCCAGTGATCATTCTTTTAGGCCTCCAGTGATCTTGGATCAGTGATTTTGCCTGTTAGGGCTGAGGCAGCAACTGTTGCTGGGGACGCTAGATACACGTGGGCTTTTGGGCTTCCCATTCTCCCGATGAAGTTTCTGTTGGAAGAGCTCACGCAAACCTCTCCTGGCGCCAAGAGACCTATGTGTCCTCCGAAACAAGGGCCGCATGTGGAGCTGCAGACATATGCTCCAGCCTCCACGAAAGTCTCGATGAGGCCTTCCCGTAGCGCCTGCGAGTACACTTCTTGGGAAGCGGGAATTACCAACATTCGCATCTCCCTCTTTATCTTTCTCCCCTTCAAGAATCCAGCTGCCAACCGAAGGTCCTCTATGCGCCCGTTGGTGCATGACCCGAGGAACACCTGATCTATTTCCACATGCCCAACTTCGGACACAGGCTTAACATTGTCCACTGAGGAGGGACAGGAAATTTGGGGCTCCAAGTCTGTAATGTTCACGTCTAAAACCTTCTCGTAGGCGGCGTCAGAATCGCTTTTAACGGGTTCAAACGGTTCGTTGACTCTGTTTTTAACGTAGTTTAACGTTGTTTCGTCAGGCTCTATTATGCCATTTTTCGCTCCCATCTCCACAGTCATGTTGCAGAGAGTCATTCTACCGTCAACGCTCATGTTCCGCACTGTGGAGCCAGTGAACTCCATCCCCTTGTAGATGGCTCCGTCAGCTTTCACTTGGCCAATTATGTTTAGTATCAGATCCTTTGAAGTGACAAAATCCTGAAACAATCCGTTTACGTTTATTTTTATGACGGGTGGCACCTTGAACCAGAGGGTGCCCGTTGCGAAGACGGCGGCCATTTCCGTTGATCCTATACCTGTTGCGAAGGCTCCGAAGGCGCCATAAGTGCACGTGTGAGAATCTGCGCCAACAATTAGTTCGCCTGGTCGAACATATCCCTTCTCAGGCATCACTTGATGACAGATTCCGCCCTGACCAACATCGTAGAAGTTCCCTATTTTCTGTTCTCTCGCAAACTTCCTCATTATCTCGTGTAGCTCAGCGGATCTTACGGATTCCGCTGGAATCTGATGGTCCAGTATGATAACTATTCGTTGGTTGTTCCAGACCGTTCCAGCTCTGATTTTGTGAAAAGCCTTGACGGTTAAGGGGCCGGTTATATCGTTTACCATTGCCATGTTGACTTTTGCTTCCACAATTTCTCTTGGGCTAACTTTTTTTTTCCCAGAAGCCTTTGCCAAGATTTTTTCAGTGATGTTCATGAGGTCTTTCAACTTTTGTCCTTGATTATTTCTGGATTCCAGCTGTTTTCCTGATGAACTTGCCTACTTTCTCGATTTGATGTTCCTCGATTTCTTTCATTAGGGCATTTAAGGTTTTGAAGCCTTCTTTGCCCTCTTTTATCCATTCTTCAGCAAACTTGCCGTTTTGAACCAGCTTAACCGCTTTTCTCATGTTTTCTTTCACACGTTCGTCAATAATTTTGGGTCCAACGGCTAGGCCTCCGTACTTGGCAGTGTCTGAAACCCTTTTGAGCATTCCTGTCAGCCCGCTTTGATAGACTAGGTCCATTATCAACTTCGCCTCGTTACAAGCCTCGAAATAGGCGAGTTCCGGCTGGTATCCAGCTTCAACGAGAACTTCAAAGCCTTTTTTGATAAGTTCCATTAATCCGCCAACCAGCACTGTTTGTTCACCAATGAGGTCGCTTTCAGTTTCATCTCTAAACGTAGTTTCTAAGACGCCTGCTCTGGTGCATCCAACAGCCTTAGCCATAGCTAAAGCGTTTTCCTTTGCCTTTCCCGAAGGATTTTGGTGGACCGCAATCAGAGCTGGCACTCCGAAGCCGTTGAGATAGGTCTTTCTAACCATGTGTCCTGGGCCTTTTGGAGCAAGCATTATGACATTAACGTGGTTTGGTGGAGTGATCTGTTTGAAGTGGATGTTAAAGCCGTGGGCAAAGCCCAGAGTTTTTCCTTTTTCCATGTGTGGGGCAATATGGTTTTTGTAAACAGTGGGTTGCGCCGGGTCTGGAATCAATATGTGAATGATATCGCCTTTTTCTGAGGCTTCTGAGATTGGATAAACTTTGAAGCCGTCGTTTTTGGCTCTGCTCCACGAGGAGCCTTCAGGTCTTAAGCCGAGTATAACGTTTAAGCCGGAATCTCTCATGTTTTGGGTTTGGGCGCGTCCTTGGATGCCGTAGCCGATCACTGCTATGGTTTTATCTTTCAAGTTGTCTAAGCTCACGTCGGCATCATAATATACTTTCACCATTTTTTGTTCACCTTTTTTTATTCTTCAATCTTAACTGATTTCATTCCTCTGGAGAGGGCTGTTATGCCCGTTCTAGCCACTTCCTTTACTCCAAAGGGTTTCATCAGGTTGATGAAGGCGTCTATCTTGTTTGCGTCGCCTGTGATTTCCACCATTAAGGATTCAGACGAAACATCTACTACGCGGGCTCTGAAAATGTCGGCGTAGTTGATGACGTCTGATCTGGCTTTTGCGCCAGAAGTAGTTATTTTGACGAGGGCCATCTCTCTGCTAACGATGTTGGCTGGGTCCAGTCTACTTACCTTAACAACGTCAATCAGCTTGTTCAGTTGCTTAGTCACCTGTTCGATGAGTTTTTCGTCGCCCTTGACGGTTATGGTCATTCTTGCGAGATCACTCTGCTCAGTAGACCCAACTGAAACGCTTTCTATGTTGAAGTTTCTGCGTCTAAACATGTTTGCAACGCT
>CAYGCU010000105.1:0-3491 GCA_964348475.1 uncultured Candidatus Bathyarchaeia archaeon | reverse complement strand
ACAAAATAACCAGAATAATTTCGTGGTGAGACAAATGATCATAGGTATTATTGCGGACACACACGACCGTCTACCTCTAGTCGATAAGGCTGTGAAGCAGTTAAACGAAGAAGGGGTTAAGCTTGTGCTGCACGCGGGAGACTACATCGCTCCCTTTGTTGTGCCACACTTCAAACCCTTGAAGGCTGATTTGATCTGTGTTTTCGGCAACAACGACGGTGATCGAGAAATGCTGAGAAAACGTTTTTCAGATGTGGGCGCTGAGGTTCGTGGGAGATTCGCGGAGGTGACGGCCGACGGGTTAAAGATCGGGATGGTACACGGGGAGGAAGAGGAGCTTCTTCGATCACTCATCAGCGTGGAAGGTTACGACGTGATCGTGCACGGACACACGCACGAGGCGAAAACCTACAGAAAGGGAGGAACACTCGTCGTGAATCCTGGGGAGGTTTGCGGCTATCTAACAGGAAAATCAACAATAGCCACGTTAAACACGCAAACGTTAGATGTGAAAATAATCCCTCTATAACTGATTGCAGCTTCAGACAAGCCAAATCAACAAGCGCCAAGTCTGTTTTGCCTTATTCTCTTCACAGCTTTCTTCACTCCGTCCCAACCTTCGACCACCTTCGAGTGAACTATCTCGAAGGCTTCCTTCGAAGTTAGGCGATACAACTCTTCGTCGGTCGCCTCCTTGGAAAGATACCTTGCCGCTCGTAGTACTTCACCGTTTAGTCGAGAGTCAGTAACATCTGCTAGGTGGCAGACCAACGCTTCAACGGTTCTGGGCCATGTTGGACCTGCCTGGCCTCCATGATGTGCACAGACTATGTGAATCAGGTTCAGCGGGAAGCCTCTTCGAACCATTTCCGAAACAATTAGCGTGAGGTGGTCTAGGCGTTCGGCTAGAGGCGTTGCTCCGTAGGCTCCGTTCTTCCCCACTTCGTAGATTAAGGGCTTCAAAATGTCATGCAGGATAACCCCGGAGAGCACGAGATCTTTATCCACCTTCCCGTGATACACTCCCCTGATCACGTCACAGAGAGTTAAGGCAACTTCACTCGTAGCTACAACGTGTTCAATAAGGCCTCCGGGATAGCTGTGATGACGAGATATGCCAGCTGGTGAAATCTCTAAGGGCAGCCCGCCATACACTTTTCCTTCAATTTCAATCGTTGGGTTTTCGACCAGCTGAGCTACCTTCTCTCGAAGTGATTCATCCCTAATTTTGTCAAGGATTTTCTTAAGCCTACGATCCAAAAACGGTCCTCCCTTCAACTACAAACCATCGTTTCGATTTTCTTTTATATTATTTGGTTTATGTTAGTCTTTTTCCTTTTCTCTTCACTTGCTATCATATGAGCTTTTCGAATGGGCTCCGGAATTCTGTAAATCCGCGTACACCGCATGACAACGTCTACGGCTCTTTTCAGCGAAACACGATGGCCAACGCTAACGTATATGGGCTTTGTTCCATGTTTTGTAACAACTTCGGCGCCAATAGTTTCTCCTTTATCCCTAAGAGGTGACCATCCATACTCGCCAACTGGCTCCACCTTACCGCACAACAGACTCTTCGCGACACCAATAGTTGATCTATCTATGATCAAACCCAGATGTGTAGCGAATCCTAAGCGGTAGGGGTGGGCGAATCCTTGTCCGTCCACCAGAAAAACATCTGGCTGCGTTTGCAGTTTTTTTATAGCTGAAAAGGCTGGCGGGATCTCCCTGAAAGACAACAAACTAGGGATGTAGGGGAACCGCGTTTTGAGGCGAGCCACTCGCGATTCTACAAGTGAAAATGTATCAAATTCGAGAACAGCTGCGACGCCAACGGATATTCCCTTTGCGTACGCAACATCAACCCCAGCCACATAATTGATGGTCTCGGGAAGCTGATCCTCACGTATCACTAGTTTAGACAACTGCAGCTGCATCATATGCGCTTTTTCAACGGAAAATCTTGGGCTAAGCTTAACCGGCAATCTCCGCTCGAACCCCAATGAAGACTGGTCCCGCTATTTCAATCTTCTTTTTCCTGCTCGTTATAAACCTCCGAGCCACATCGCTCACTTTCACGTTCACGTGGCTGGGGTGCTTTGCCATCTTCACTCGAACATTCACCCTTTTCCTTCCTGAATGCGTGGCTTCCTCGATTTTTCCGGCTGCTAGGGAAGCCACCGCGTCGAGGTAGCCTAAGCCAGCTGAGACTCCCTTTTCCCTTGCCTTCTTGGTTTTTCTCACCATGGCCACTCGTTCCAAGCAACTTTCAGGAATGCCAAGGATGTTTCCGTTATAAACGTAGATGTAGTTACGAGCGGCAGGTCCCAAAAGTTTGGTGCCCACATCAGTTTCATAAACGTAAACCCTGATGTGCTTCCCCCATAGCTTTCCTTCATACGCCAAGAATTCACATGGAGCTGACGCGTCGGCGTTCTCCAGTGCGGTAGATTTGATCTTTTTCCATATCTCTATGCCCATTTCGCTTTGAGGTTTAACCTCGACCTCTACCATCTTTGCGATTTCCATGTCAGAAAGCTCTCGTTCCACATAGAACTGAGGGTACACGAGCCTTCGCACGTCACTTTCACCATGTATCACTGAAGCTACCCGTTCCACTCCTATACCCACGTTAAGAACTGGATGTTCAAGGTCGTACCTCGCGAGAGCAATGGGATTGTACAGTCCATAGTTGGTAATCTCGATCCATTCCTTTATGGCGGGATGGAAAATGAAACCTTCATATTCGGTTCCAGGCGTGTAATACTTAGAGGTCACCTTCTTCTTAACAAAGCGAAAGCGCTTGAAGCCTAAAGGCTTCAATATAACTCTCGTGATCTCTTCTCCGTCCCTCACATCCACGGTCTCATCCATGACCACACAACTCGCAGAATTGTGTACACGGAGGTGGGTGGGGTCTTCTCTCTGTTCACGTCGAAACCGAATGTCCACTGAGAACAGCTTTATGGGCAGTTCAAGCTTGTGTTGCAACGCTTGCAGGGTTAAGAACCAGGCGCTCGTCATGTGAGACCGCAGTGTGTGGGTGGAAGGTTCAGGTCTTAGGGCGGCAAATTCTGGGAAAACCTCGGAAAGGATGAGGGTTGCTCTGCTGTCAGGGATTTTGAGAGATTCAGCGATCTTCTCCACCAGATCATCCGAATCTATCTCTCCCTTCTTATAGTCGCGCAACACTCCTTGTAGAGCCGCACGTTTATTCTTGGTTAAGTGAACCCCGAGATTTTCAATCTTTTGACACTTTGTTTTGCCTAGGCCGATGTCTGGTCGAGGTAGCGTCGCCAAGTAGTAGCAGCGATCTAGTATGACCGGCGCCTCCGATCCGTACTGTTTGTAGACCTCTGTCTCATCAACAATAACAGGGTTTAGAACCTCTGTGAAGTTTAGGTCGAGAAAGGATTGACGCATCCTATAAAGGAGATCAAAGAAGGGGTGGGACTTGCCGCGCTCACCAGAAACGAGTTCTAATCTCTTCT
>CAYGCU010000104.1:0-3507 GCA_964348475.1 uncultured Candidatus Bathyarchaeia archaeon | reverse complement strand
GTTGCTAACATTCCCGGTTCTCTCGGCAAAGGAAAAAATGAGCCAGATGGACTATAACTCCAATTGACCTCGCCCTCGCTGTCATAAATGTAACGAGTAGCTTGCGAATATGCTGCTATCGTGTATGCTGTAACAATAACAGAAACGATACATAACAGCACTATGAGCAAAAACTGAGAAGGCCTTAAGATTTTTAATCCCTTGATAAATTTCATGTTTAATTCCTCGACATATCCGTTAGTTCCTAAATTTTACACCTCTTTTCTCCCAGATAAAACTACTTTTTAGAACAGCCCATTAGGTCATTCGATCTTGTTTTTCGGTCTCTCTGAAAAGAGGCCTGTGTTCGCTTCTCTCGACAAACTATTTTCTCCGTTTTTATCCAAAACAAGGTACCGCCATCTTTCAGGTAAAGTCCCCTACGTAAACTATAACAAAGCAATCAAAATACATACTAACAAACACCTAAGAGCGATGTGAAGCGGAATGTCCATGGCAATGAAGCTTGAAAGAAACGACTTAGACAGTCTTGAAAAATGTAGAGCATACACGGTTAGCGTTGTGGGATGTGGACGGATGGGTTTGCCGCACGCCTGCCTCTTCGCCGAGGCTGGGTTCAAAGTTATCGGCGTTGACTCAGATCAACGGATCATCGATTTGATGAAGAGAGGCAGAGCTTCCTTCGCTGAGCCGAAACTCGATGCCCTCGTTAAGAGACACGTGAAGAACAGCCGTCTCACTGCCACAAGCGATGCTAGAAAAGCTGCCTTAATAAGCGACGTTATCGTATTTGCTGTCCCAATACCCATCGACCGAAAGAAAAAGCCCAATTATTTTCGTCTTGAGAAGGCTTGTAAGGAAGTAGGCATGGGCTTACGTTCAGGGTCCTTAGTCATTTTTACGAGTGCCACGAGCCCTGGATTAACCGAAACTCTGGTGAAAGAGACGCTGGAGAGTGCATCTGGCTTAAAGGCTGGAGCCGACTTCGGTTTGGCCTACAGTCCAATCCGCGCCGCCCCAGGACGAATGTTGCAGGACATCGCTAGTTGTTTGAGAGTGGTGGGTGCCGTCAGTGAGCAAAGCCTGAAGGCCGCCCGTCTGTTTCTGAGCACGATTGTAAAGGAACAAATAATTAGCGTGAGAGATACAAAAACAGCGGAAGCCGTTAAGCTGTTCGAAAACGTGTATAAGGATGTTAACATTGCGCTGGCAAACGAGTTTGCCCACTTTTGTGAGAAGGCTGGAATAGACTTTGTTGAAGCGCAAAAGGCGGCTAACACGCAACCACAGTGTTGTCTATTGCCTTCCAAGATTGTTGGCGGACACATCGCAAGAGATTCTTATCTTCTCCTTGATGAGGCGGATGCGTTGGACGCAAAGCTTCGTATGTTAACGCTCACAAGAAAAATAAATGACGAAATGTTGGGTCACACGCTTCATCTGGTAGGGGACGCTTTAAAGTCGTGTGGAAAAACTATGAGGAGAGCCAAGATCTCGGTCTTCGGTGTTTCTTCTCGTCCAAACATAAAGGAACCCCGTGGTTCCTCGATAAAGAAGTTTGTAAGCATGTTGAGCAAGAAGGGTGCGCTGGTTAAAGTGTATGACCCCTTCTTCTCCCATAAGGAGTTAATCGAGATGGGATATTCCGCTGAAAGAACATTAACACAAACTGTTGAGGGGGCAGACTGCTTGGTCATCATCATGGGGCACGATCGATTCAGGCGGTTAAACTTAAGGAAGATCAAGTTCTTGGTCAAAAAGCCTGCCGCAATAGTTGACCTGGGACACGTTATCACTCCTCAAAAAGCGGAAAAAGAGGGGTTTGTGTATCGTGGCGTTGGCAGAGGAGTCTGGACCAAATGAGTCAGCAAACTGGAAAAGTATATATTAATGCCCGAAGGTTCGATCAACCTATGCTTGGATGGTGCAGATTTCCTAAGTTACAGATACCCTGCCAAAAAGGATTTATGAAGGCATCAGTGAAAGCGGAGCAAATTGAGGAGTGAAAATGATTCCCCCATGGATTTCCATTGATGAGGTGGTTGCCGCCGGAGGTGTTCTCTTAACAAGTTTCTTTTGTACGTTATTTTTAACAGATAGATGGATTAGGTCAACAAAAGCCACTAAACTTCTTGGAAAAGACATGAACAAATATCAAAGACCTCTCGTTTCGAGGTCTGGAGGAATCGCAATTGCCCTTGCTGTCTGTTTTTCGTTGTTAATCTACATTTCCCTGAAGAGATTTTACTGGGAGACAGAAACACATTTAGTTGAGGCTTTCGCCATTCTAGCTACAGTTTTGCTGGCCTGTTTCATAGGATTTGCAGATGATATTTTGGGATGGAAACGAGGATTAACTCAACTACAAAAGGTTCTGCTCACGATCCCTATTGCACTTCCTTTAATGGTGATAAATGCTGGCCGTTCGATTATGGATATTCCCATTTTCGGACCGGTTGATTTCGGTCTAATTTATCCCTTGTTGCTGGTTCCAGTTGGCGTGATTGGAGCTGCCAACGGGTTTAACATGCTTGGAGGTTATAACGGAATTGAGGCGGGTATGGGGTTTATAATCTTTGCAACTTTTGGAGCCACGGGTTTGATTGTAGAGAGGTACTGGATTTCATTGATAGCTTTTATCGTTTCGGCGAGTTTGCTGGCTTTTTTGCGTTTTAATTGGTATCCTGCGAAGATTTTTCCGGGAAATTCGTTTACTTATTCGATTGGCTCGCTGATTGCTGTAGTTGCTATTCTTGGAAATATGGAAAAACTTGCCGTGTGGCTTTTTTCCCTTTATTTCATTGAAGGCTTGTTATACTTTAGAGCAAGAGTAATCGATAAAGCTGGTGACGTGCAGGCATTTGGAAATCCCAGTAAGGATGATTCTTTAGAAATGCCCTATGAAAAGGTCTACGACATGACACACTTTGCTATTTGGCTGTTGAAAAAAGCGAGGAAGAGAGTTTACGAAAGGGATGTTGTTTGCCTCCTACTCTTCATTCAATTCATGCTGGCACTTTTCGGAGTATTGCTGTTATTGTAGATTCCTCCCTACAATTTTTTTTGCAGGCCCCCTTGTTCCTCCCCCCTCCCCACGATTGGAGGTGGCAGCCGAAACTATGCTCTTCGCCGAATTGCTTAATAGGTTAATGACAAAACCTAAAGCTAAGAAACCGCGCGCGCGACATAGATAAAATTAGAAGTTGGTTGGCTAACCTTTCTTCTTTCCTATCTCCTCTTTAAGGTTGAAGGGTTTGCCCTCTGAAAGTATTTTTCGAGGGATTTTTCCCTTCCATTTTCGTAGAAAAGGCAACTCGTCTTTTTCCTCTCTCAATTCGTCTGGTAGCATCTCGGGAATCTCTTCTCGAATGGGATACCAGCGCACACACTTGGGGCATATGATTACGCCTTCTACGATTTCTTCTTTCTCCTCAAACACGTGCAGCTCAAGGGGGTAATACTTGTCAATTGGGCAAGCCAAAATGTCCATCAGTTTTCTCTTGATAG
>CAYGCU010000103.1:0-3538 GCA_964348475.1 uncultured Candidatus Bathyarchaeia archaeon | reverse complement strand
AAAAACTTTCAACATCTTCTTTTCCATATGAATGCCTTGCTTGTCCAAAATTAGGCGAGTGCATAGGCGAAAACAAGAAAAAACAGGAAAGGGTTGTTGGCGAAATGAGTGAATATAGAATTGCGACAAGAATTGAGTCAACAATTGAGAAGGCAAATAGTGCACCTTGGAAACATTGGAGAGGCAAAAATGAGCAAGCCGTTCCTGGAGATCAGGTTCCAGAGTTGTATGGACTTCTAAAGGAACTTGGTGGAAGGATTAGGCATAATGATTGGGAATATCAATGCTATGAAAAACCTCTGAACATTGTAGTGAGAACCAAAGCATAACTGTAAGAAAAAAGGGAAGGACGTCAAGCAAACTTATTGCGTTTCTCCAAACGACTTTAATGCATGCAAGCCACCTGAGCGTATACCGCGAATATTCTTCTCTAATATCATTGTTTAAAGGTAGATGTCAATCAGATTTCTTTTGATGAGTAAGTAAATTAGGATGGCGCTGATCACGAACTCGCCTATGAGGTAGGTACCATTGTATAAGGCTGAGGCTATTGCCCCGTCCAGAGTAGGGGATGTAAAGAAGAAAATGCCCGAAAAGAAAGAAGCGATGAATCTTCCAGCTATACCAACGCCTACGCCGACCAACGGGTATTCCCCAAAGAGTCCAGCTAGGCCCAATGCGGCAAAAGCCAATGGATAGTCGAGCAAGCCTTGAATTGGATTGATCACATAACCGCCAAGCGCCATGTGGACTAGTCCGTAGACGAAGCCAGCGAAAAGGCCGTAACGAAAGCCTCGTCTTAGTGCAAACCAAACTAGTGGCACTAAACCCGCTACGGTGATGGAGCCTCCCTGCGGAAGATGGTAAATTGGCGGTAGGACATCTTTCAAAATAATGCTTAGAGCAACGACGACAGATGTTTCGGCTAGTATTTTAGTTTGAATCTTTCTTTCGGTTATGCTGTTTCCCTCCGCCAGTATTACCTGGATCAGGTTCAAAGGGTCGACGACTAACCAGTCGTCCTCTCAGCCGGGTTGACCCAGCTCCCCTAACTCTATATTAAAGACACAATCTTAATATTATTTAAATCTGGTCATCGAACGGGTTTCATCTCAAAGTTGATTTGCAATTCCAATTTTCAATCAGAATTCACGCTTGAATAGATTTATTAATGCATGTATCCCAGTAAGTTTTCAGAAGGCAATAGCCATGAAAATCGAAAAAATAATGATTAAAGATGTTATTACTCTGCAACCAGACACTTCAGCCCACGACGCAGTAAAACTTATGAATGAAAATAGAATAGGTTGTTTGTTGGTCGTTTACAGCGACAAGATTGTTGGCATTCTAACTGAAAGAGATATGCTTGAAAGAGTTTTAGAAAAGTGCAAGGACCCGAAAGAGACTAAGGTTTCAGAAATAATGACAAAGCAGGTCATAGTTGGAAAGCCAGACATGCAACTTGTCGAAGCTACGAGACTTATGTTTGAAAACAAAGTGAAGAAACTACCTATAGTAGAGGGAAACCGATTAGTAGGTCTGGTTACCTTGACCGACATAGCTCGTGCTACAAGTGTTGACAAAAAAACGATAGAGCTAATTGAAAAACTGTCAAATATGCATTTAATCTAGGGCAAGCCTATTCTTTTTCAGATTATATCGAAAGGTCTAGGACACTGCGTGTTCAATGAAACACGACAAGCATACTTCAGGAAGTTGGAATTCTATTGTATGACACCATAAAAACATAAGTCTTAAAATGACCTTTTGTCACGAAACTCAGTTTTATGAAGCGTCATCAGAAATAAAAAACGGAGTTTTGCGGGGTGACATCTCTATTTTTAGTCACTTGGGGCTGAAACTAACAGTAATCTTCTATTAATCGACACAAAAAGGTATAAGAGTCAGCGGTTCCAACCCTATGCTCTCTGGGAGGAGGTTGGGTTGGATATTGGAAATGTTGTTGAAAATGTTGCAGTCGAACTTTTGCGACAGGCAGTCACAAAGTTGCCGCGAGACGTGAAGGAGGCGCTGCAACGAGCGTATCGTGAAGAGGAAAGCGATGTAGGAAAAACTCAGCTGGAAGCCATACTTAACAATGTTGAGTTGGCTGAAAAAACTGGTACTCCCATGTGCCAAGACACGGGGGTAATCATCTTCTACGTGAAAGCCGGTGCCCAAGCAAAAGGTCTAGACAAAGTCGAGGAAGCCCTCATCAACGCCACAAAAAGAGCCACCAAAGAGGTGCCTCTGCGCCCAAACTCCGTAGGCATCCTCACCCGAAAAAACACCGGAGACAACACCGGGAGATACATCCCCTACATAAACTGGGAAATCGTGCCGGGAGACAACATTGAACTCACCGCTTTCCCAAAGGGAGGTGGGTCCGAAAACGTTTGTGCACTGGGCATGATAAGGCCGGGCGAAGGCTTAAACGGGCTGAAAAAGTTCGTTGTTGATGTCGTGCTAAAGGCCGGTGCCAAGCCTTGTCCCCCTAACATACTGGGCGTCGGAGTGGGAGGAGGAGCAGACATAGCCATGAAAATTGCAAAGGCTGCTTTATTAAGACCAATAGATCGGCCGAACCCTGATCCGGAGATAGCAAAGCTTGAAAGAGAATTGTACGAGGCTGCAAACATGACTGGCATCGGACCTATGGGACTTGGCGGCAAGTTCACGGTGTTAGGCGTAAACGTTGATCACGCTAACCGACACCCCGCGTCGTATCCGGTGGCAGTTGCGGTTCAGTGCTGGGCTGCGAGGAGGGCCCGGGCGCGAATTCATCCCGACGGAACTGTTGAATATTTAACCCATAAGGGGGTGTGAAAGAGATGGCGGTTCACAAACTCAAGACTCCGATTTCGGAGGAAGATGTTCGAAAGCTGAAAGTGAATGATGTCATCTACATAACCGGGACCATGATAACGGCGCGTGACTCAGCTCACAAAAGGGCGCTGGGATTCTTTAAAGAAGGAAAGGAAATGCCCATCAACCTGCAGGGATTAGCGGTTTTCCATTGCGGACCAATCGTCAAAAAGGAGGACGACAAGTGGACAGTGGTTGCAGCCGGTCCCACAACAAGCACCCGAATGGACCTGTTTGAAGATGAATTCATCAAAGCCTTCAAGGTTAGGGTGGTAATAGGTAAAGGCGGCATGGGTAGAAGAACTACTGAGGGCATGAAAAAATACGGAGCGGTCTATGGAGCCTTCACTGGAGGAGCTGCTGTTCTCGCTGCGAAAGCGATAAAGAACGTGAGAAGTGTGGAGTGGTTTGACCTTGGAATGCCGGAGGCCCTGTGGATTTTGGACGTTGAGGACTTCGGTCCCTTGATTGTTGCCATTGACACACATGGAAACAACGTGTTTGAGGATGTTCGGAAGGAAGTGGAAGAGAACAGGCAGAAGATTTATGAAAGACTCGGTGTATAACGCCGAATCCTGATACAGCATCCATGTTAGGGTGAATTGACGTGCCAATTTATAGAGCTGACTTCTATTTGTCTGCGAAGGTTAAAGATTTTCAACTCGACGAGAGC
>CAYGCU010000102.1:0-3541 GCA_964348475.1 uncultured Candidatus Bathyarchaeia archaeon | reverse complement strand
ATTCGCAACATACGTGGCTGTTTCCCTTCTTTTGCCACAAATGTGGATTTCAAATCCAAATATTTCTTATATAGTAATATTTAATAAACCTTTTCGTTTATTTGTTCAACAAAACTACACAACTTTACGCCAGGTAGGTAGACGCGGAACGGCACATTCAATGCTCCACGTAACCTCAAATCCTGCTTGCAGCAATATTTCGTGTCTTAGAATATTTTCCTTTAAGGAACACTCCTTTTACGTCCTGAAGTTTACCAATCTTATAGACGAACATTATAGAAGAAGCTTAGCGAGGATTTAGGTTGGCCGGAACAGACTGGACGAACACGCGTAAACGTAGAGATCGTTTACACATAATGGCAGAGGTTTTAGGAGTGACTATGGACGGCGCCCTCAAAACTCAGATCATGTACAAAGCAAACCTAAGCTTCGCACAACTGAACGAATACTTATCCCTCCTTCTTGAACTAGGCCTTCTCAAAAGAAATAAGAAAGATCAAAAAACAATCTACAAGACAACTCGGAAGGGCGTCGAATACCTCAAAAGCTACGACGAAATTAGGGTCCTCTTAGGAAAGGAAGAAGAAAACGTTAAGAACAATCCGCCGAGTTACTTAACGAAATCGTCCTGGTAAATTTGTATACAGCAACAGCCTGTTGGCAGCTACGCCAACCGTGAAAGGCTTTTTAGCTCTGATTTTCGTTGGAAACTTCTTTCGATTTAGGCGATCACCACGAGATCGTTCTGCCGGTGACGCCGTTGATTTTTACGGTTTTTACCTCACCTGTTCTCAAATGCTTGAATGCCATTCTGTAGACAGGGACATAGATCGCTGAACGTTCGGAAACCATAAACAACTCTTGAACGACGCGTTCTACGTCTGGAGGCCTTTTAACTATCTTAGATCGGAGGACATCAACCTCCCTATCTGGAGCTGCTCTAAGCCTTTTCATAGCTTCTCCAAGGTTGGCTAACGCTTTCTTTGGACTTTCCTCAGAGGGAGCGGAGGGCACTCTTCTGGGATTAACCTCACGCCCAGTCTCATCTAGAACGAGACACGCTCTGTTCTTGTAGAGCACACGTTCTTTGCCCTCAAGGGTTATAGACTTGTAAGGGGTCTTAGAGAACTTTTTTGGAAGGTCCGGCTTAAGCGTCTTATTGAGTATAACAACCTCTTGGACTTTTCCGTCGATGCTGAATGTATAGAAACGTTTTCGATAGTAGTCAATGGTGTAGTCTCCGTCAACCAGAAAGTATGGCTCGTAGTATTTCTCGATGGACACGTTTTGTATTTCTTCGGGTCGAGGCTTCATAAACCATAGTTTGGTGAACAAACTGGTTTTTATTTTCTCCCCAGCGATCTTTGTCACGGTGGGATCAATCAGGGTTTTGTAGACAACCGTTTTCCTTTTAGGCACTTTCTCATGTGTGGGTGCAATTTTGGCCAAGGTTAAGCCTCGGCTGTAAACAAAGTCGCTTCTCTATTAATCATTTATGAATTTGTGCTCAATACTCATAGTATGCTTGAGTTTACTCACTCACAGCTGCAGCTGTGCACTTGACAATTCAAGTGAAAAAACTTGGAAAATTACGCATTGCGGTCGGTTATCCAACCCTTGGCGACGAAACAAAACTCAAAGTTCAGTGATAAAAGTGAACAATTTCACATAGATTGTGGCAAACTCATCTCATAGAATGCAATAATAGAGTTGGGCTATAGAAGTATGACCGTCTCAGTTGGAAATATTCTTGCTGAGGGAATACTCCATTTATCCAAAGAAACGGAAGAAACTGTCGGACTAGATAACTTAATAACTTAATAAGGGAAGTACACACAACATGCCATATTACCTCGCTGAGATACGGTTTAATAAAACGAGGAAAAACGTGAGAAGTAAGAGAAAGATGGGGAAGCGGTTGATCAAGCACCTTGTCACTATACTGTTGGTTTGTGTGCTGGTTTTCACGTCAATCATAATTGTCTCAGTGGCAGTAGCATCAGACGGGTCAGACCAGTCGGATTCTGTGATATCTTTACTGGAACAACTTGCTGAAGATGTATCCAATACAACGGAATTGCCCTTTGAAGCTTTTGAGCATAAAAACGAGGGTTCTGTCAACGGCAAAAGAGGGGCACTAGTTAACAAGATTGGCGCCGTGATTAATCAGATTGAGTCTGGAGCCTATGAGGGTGCCCTAAGCAAGCTGAAGAACGACATTCAAGAAAAGACCTTGGAATGGCTTGAGGATCCTTGGGAAAGTGCTCTATTCGAAAGGGTAAACGAGATTATCAAGCTTATTGAAGGGGCTCCCCCGGTTGATTTGGAACCTCCTGTGATCGTTGAAGTTTGGATAGAACCTGAGGAACCTGCATACAACGAAACCGTGGCCGTCAAGGCTAATGTTACTGACGAAGAAAGCGGGGTGGAAACCGTCATTCTCAGCTACTCAATCGACACGATAAATTGGGCTAACGTAACGATGGACTTGGATGGGGAACTCTATGTTGGTGAGATTCCAACTTTCCCCTTTGACACAACCGTGTATTACAAAATCTACGCTTATGATAAAGTTGGTAATCCTGCGACTGCGGTAGGAGATCCGTACATAGTTGGTGATCCTTATGCTCCAACAATTTCATATGTGGATCATTCGCCACAATCCCCAAACTACAATCAAAGCGTTTCAGTGTTTGCTGAAGTAACCGAACCTCCAAGCGCTAGCGGCGTTGAACTCGTGACCCTGAGCTACTGGAACGGCTCCGATTGGACAAACGTTAAGATGACGCTCGAGAACGCGTTCTATACAGCGACCATCCCAGCTTTACCCTACGGGACAACCGTCCAATACAAAATATTCTCTTGCGACTATGCAGGAAACTGGGCTGCATCGGACGTCTACTCCTACAACGTGACCGATGAGTACCTGCCGATAGTTAGGATCGACAGTCCTCCTCAAGGGAGTTACTTGGCTGGTAGGGCCGACGTAATCGTCTACGTGTACGACGACGACTTCGACAGAGCCGAGCTAACAATCGACGGCACACTGGAGAAGGTATGGATGGAAGTGGGACAACACACGTTTGACTGGGACACAACCATCTACCCAGACGATGTTTACGACATTGAGCTATCAGCTTACGACATGGCTGGAAACGTCGCCAAGGAAGAAATCACGGTGACCGTGGATAACACACCGCCTTTAGTCGTCATCAATGCCCCAGCAGAAGGAAGCTACCTGAGGAACACCGTCCTCGTCAGCGTAACGGGCACCGACGCTAACTTCGACAGGATGGAACTGTATATAGGTGACACTCAAGTGCAAAACTGGACTGATTGGGGAAGTCAAAACTACTACTGGGACACAATCAGTTTCATTGACGGGCCTTA
Organism: uncultured Candidatus Bathyarchaeia archaeon; assembly: GCA_964348475.1. GTDB lineage: Archaea > Thermoproteota > Bathyarchaeia > Bathyarchaeales > Bathyarchaeaceae. The sequence continues at coordinate 151 of CAYGCU010000102.1, read as the reverse complement.
TACGGTTACGCTGAGGGTTTATGACAGGGCTAAAGGTCTCAAGGAAGCAGCCGTTGCAGTGACCGTGGACAACACTCCACCAACGGCGTCGATCAACTCTCCAGAGGATGAAAGTCTTCTAAAGGGTACGGTTCTAATCAACGCTACTGGT
>CAYGCU010000101.1:0-3550 GCA_964348475.1 uncultured Candidatus Bathyarchaeia archaeon | reverse complement strand
AGTGGAGAGGATTTCACCATTAAGGAAAAGGATTGACAAAATTGACGAACAAATTTTGCGCCTTCTAAAAGAGAGAGTGGATGTCTGTGAAAGCATCGGGATGATCAAGCGAGAACAAGGAATTCCGGTGAGAGATCGCCGCAGAGAAAGCGAGGAGTACACACGTATAGCAGGAATAACGTCACAACTGGGGCTTAACCCACAAGATGTTAGAGCAGTATATCAAAAAATAATCGCCATGAGTATACGTGTCCAGGAGCATGAAAGTCACAGAACTTAAAGAAGTGGTGAAAGAAATGCTGTATGAAATACAACAAAGAGCAATGCAACTTGAAAGCGAAGGCAAGAGAATCATAAAGTTAAACGTTGGGGACCCTGACCAACCAACTCCAAAGGAGATAATTGCGGCAGCCTTTGAAGCCATGAAGCAAGGAAAGACAAAATACTCCTTTTATGCCGGTGAGAAAACGCTTAGAGAAAAATTAGCGGACATTCACAACGTTTCCGCAGAAAACGTGGTAATCATCCCGGGCTCAAAGTGGGCTTTCTTCTCCATAATGTACCTGCTGTTAAAAAACGGAGGAAACGTGGTCATGCCAACCCCATACTGGACCGCTTATGAATTAGCCGCCAAAAGTCTTGGGGTAGAAACAAGATTTTCGAGGACAGAAATTGATTCCAACTGGAAAATTGACACTAAAAAGTTGAGAGATTTAATCGACGAAAAGACGCGTCTGCTAATACTGAACAATCCTAACAATCCCACCAGCAAAGTCATAGATAATAGTTTACTTGAAGAAATCGTTGAGGTTGCAAACAATGAGAAGATTACCATCATGTCTGACGAAGTATACCGTGATCTAAGCTTCTTAAGGACAAAGAGCATTCTAGACTTTGGTAGCAACCACATACTGGTCAACAGTTTTTCCAAAACTTTTGCGATGACGGGATGGAGGATCGGCTACGTTGTCGTCGGAGAGGAGCTAGCTGGAAAAATGGTGAAACTGAACCAGATGACCTTCACAAACGTTCCAGTTTTCGTTCAAGAAGCGGCTTTAAAGGCTTTGGAACTGAAACAGAAAATCGCAGAGGAAATGAGGGAACTATACCGACGAAGAGCAGATTTGGCCTGCAAGGTTCTTTCGAAAACAGGATTAGAATTCACTAAACCCGACGCTCCCTTCTATGTCTTTCCAAAGTACGACAATCTGGATTCTGAGAGGTTCGCATTTGATCTGTTGGACAAAGGAGTGGCCTTAACTCCCGGCACCTCTTTTGGAGAATACCGAGAACATTTCAGAATAGCGTTAACCATGCCAGACGAAGAAATCAAGCTGGGGTTAGAAAAAATCTGCGAGGCGCTATAAATGAAAGTGGCAATAATTGGTGGCACGGGCAAAATGGGTCGATGGTTCGCGAAGTTTTTCTTGGATGAAGGAATGCAGGTGATAGTTTCGGGTAGGAGTAAGGAAAAGCTGTTGAAAATAAAAGATGAGCTTGGAGTTGAAATCGGTGACAACGTGAATGCGGTCAAAAGTGCTGACAGAGTTTTGATATCAGTGCCCATAGAGAACTTCGAAGAAGTCGTAAGGGAGATACGTTCACATGTACGTCCAGACCAGGTGGTTATGGACATATGTTCAGTTAAGGAGTTTCCTGTCAAAGTGATGCACGAATACATAAAGACTGGAACAACGTTGGGGACCCATCCTATGTTTGGCCCTCGCGCAAACAAAATTCAAAACCAAAATTTCATTCTCACCCCGACTAACAACAAGGAAAGGAGATTTGCAGACGATTTTAAGAGCTGGTTGGAGGAGAAACAGGTTAACGTCTCCTTAATGTCTCCAAGAAAGCATGATGAACTAATGTCCGCGGTTTTGGGGCTCCCCCACTTTCTTGGCATAGTCGTTTATGACACCTTAACAGATTGTGTTGACCTTGTTGAAACAAAAAGAGTTGCTGGAACTAGCTACAAACTGTTGTTGACGCTAGCGGAAACGGTTGCTTCCCAAGACCCAGAGTTTTGTGCGAGCCTTCAAATGAATTTGCCAAACGTGGAAAGCGTTGAAGGCCTTTTATGTGAGAAATCGATGGAATGGTTGAACGCGATCAGACAAAAAGACAAAAGGGCACTCGCTGATAAGATAAGAGTTGTTAAAACGAAGTTAGAGAAGACAAGTGCGCGCACGTAAGCGCAAGTATCCTAGCGATTAATGCCTTCGCTGAGTTCTCCTGGAATATTGAGTAGATGATGAAACTTGGTAAGGTAAACGTTATAAAATAGTGTCGGATACAAAAGTCCATCAACAAAAGTTGAGGGCAAATTAAATTGGCTACTCTTTTAGACGCTGTGAATAGAGCTATAACGGGGAAACCCTGCTCAGAAAGAGACTATGACCTGAAAATATTCGCAACCAAATTGAGGGAACTTGTAAAAGAGTATGACATCAAGTATGATCCAGACCTCGCGGTTCCTTCAGACGACAGTTTAGCTGACGATGTTTTCAAAGCTGCTATCGACCTCTACCGTGAGGTTGGCACGTACTGCAAAGACACGGAACGTATAATTAAATTCGATGAAAACGAGATCAAAGAAGGTCTAAAAAACGCTCCTTCCAAAGCCAGCTTTGGAGAAGGAAAGGATGCCAAGATTATGGTTCCCAGAAAACCTGAGGACAAGACGCCCCCATGGTGTTTCATCGGAGCAGGAGGAGCACCTGTAACCTCCGACGAAGTTCTTCTAAGTTTAGTGCAAAGCTATGGATCAATACCCATAGCCGATTCTATAACTACGCCCGCCCTAACCTCAGTAGATGGAATAAGAATAAGAACTAGCTCGCCTTTGGAAATCTACGGGGCAATAAGAAACGCGGTTTTAGCAAGAGAAGCCCTAAGAAGAGCTGGAAGACCCGGTCTACCAATCATGAACGCACTCGCAACTGCAGAGTCAGCCCCGTCATTGATCGCAGCCCTTCATCCGCAATACGGGCTTAGACCCTCAGATGGATACCTACTAGCCGCACTGGCGGAGATGAAGGTAGATTTTGATCGCCTCAACAAGGCCTGCGCTCTGTTGAACCTCGGGGGTCGCATTGTCGGGGAATCCGGACCCGTGTTCGGTGGCTACTGCGGTGGAGCAGAAGGTACAGCAATCACTGCCGCTGCCTATCACATTCTAGGAGTTCTCGTGTACCAAGCAACATGTCATCTAGTTTTTCCAATTCACCTAAAATATAGGTGTAGTACAGCACCAGAGCTGGCTTGGGTCATAAGCACTTATGGTCAAGCAATTAGCAGAAACACCCATTTGTTGTCATTAAACCTAACTTATACAGCAGCTGGACCCTGTACTGAGATGTGCTTACACGAGATCGCTGCACGCGTCATAACAGCTGTGACCTCTGGCCTCTCAATAGAAGCCGTTGGAGTTGCAAAGGCAATTCACGAGGATTATCTAACGCCTATAGAGCCGAGGTTTGCCGCCGAGGTCGCCCATGCAACTGCTACAGCAAGAATGAAAAGAGAAGACGCTAATGAGATCGTGAAA
>CAYGCU010000100.1:0-3555 GCA_964348475.1 uncultured Candidatus Bathyarchaeia archaeon | reverse complement strand
ATGATTTTCAGTTGAGAAATCATAAGTATTCGTTAGTCTAGAAACAGTGATGTGACAAAAATGAAAAGTGAACACGCTTTTGCATTGATAGCCTTGATTTTAGGAATCATCGGTGGCGTGCTCCTATGTAAAGGTGCTATTGACGTTGCAATAAAACTCTTAGAGGGAAGCAGGCACATTAATTTTGAATCACCAGTACTTATTGGAATAGGCATAATAGCGATAATTGCCAGTGCGATGCTTTGGACAGGACGTTACTTGGCTGGAGGGGTGATAAACATAGTTCTAGGAGCAATCAGCGTTTTCTATGGGAAAGACGCTGAAGGTTTAATGATCCTAATTAGCGGCGTCTTAGGCGTCGTGGCACCTAAAATAAAGGATTAGCACCCGCAAAAAGAAAACAAGATCTAGGCAAGTCCTTTGCTCAAAATAAGCCAGAAACGAACTGGAAAAGCTATTTTAGGTGGTGGGGCCGGCCGGATTTGAACCGACGACCTCTACCCGGAACGGTCATCTCCGCTCCTACGGGTTTCTCTCCTCGCTCCAGAAGCTCTTCATCCCAGCCTTCTGGTCCGCAAACCCGTCTATGCGTATTCTGGAGCCCGTCGTCATCCCTTTCCAGCGGCTCGTCTTTTGGCGAGTCGTAGCTAGACTACGGCCCCTACCATTCAAGACTGCACCAGTTCAAAATATATAGGTTTCTCGCAGCGCCCAAAGCGAAAGCTTAATGAACAATAAAACTTCAGAGTATTCGGGGTTGCCGGCCATAGGGCGCGGGACCCACCCGATCCCGTTCCGAAAACAAGAGATTCCGTCTCTTATCGGCAACTCGGAAGTTAAACCGCGCTCCGTTTCCAGTGTTAGTGTGGTCTTCGGCCACGTGAAGCCGGAAAAGCTGGCAGCCCCATTAACCAGTCTTGTATCAGGCTTATGGAGGAGAAATCCTCAAAGTTTATAACTATCCACGCGTAGTTTTTGCAAAGGTGAGTCCTTAGTGATTCCACAGGTTTCACAGTTTCCCACCGGACAAGGCGACGTTCTTGGATGGATTTTACAAGTGGCTTGGCTTGTCTTCATCTTTGCTACCTTCATTTACGGGCAACGCATTCAAATGACGTTGATGTTGAGAGAAGTGCAGGGTTCCCTTTTCCGCCTCAAGCTTATGAGGGATGAGGGACGAAAGACAGCCATATCCACCCTGAAAGAACTTGGAGAAACAGAAGCAGATCCAACAGCCAGAGTTGACCGGTTTTTGGAGTACGTAGCTATACCACCCGTGAATCTAGATCCATCAGGCGTAATATGGAGGCTGGAGCACATACTCGACGTCCGAGACGTCCGTTTTAAAGATGAAGTGAAACTCATGGTCCCGGGAATTGAAGAATCCCAAAGAAACAATATGGAAAACATGCTCGAAGCCGCTCTCTCCCTAAACATCATCTATAAAGTTATAAGACACTTCTACGTGCTCGGCAAAAAAACCAAAAGCCTATACATCATAATGCAACTCCAGATGCTTTTGCCCCTGATCATGCGAGAGGCAGAAGCCTTCTCCAACGCTCTACAAGCTTTCACACACGGCCAACCCATAGGAGACGGAGCAGGCGCACTCGTCGCCGCCAAGCTTATGCACGGACATAGGACCAGGAAAATAGCCAAGGACACTGTTATGGCTAAAGTGCTCATGGAAGGGCGAACAGCCTACGTGTTAAAGGCAAAGGGACCAGGTGGAAACGTGGGCAAACCCGGTGAGGCAATAAAACAGATTATAGAGAAAAACAAGGGAAAAATCAGCACCGCCATAATTATTGACGCAGCTCAAAAGCTTGAAGGAGAGAAACTCGGAGAAGTAGCTGAGGGAGTAGGCGTAGCGATCGGCGGACCCCAAGTTGAAAAATACAAGGTGGAAGAAACCGTTCGCAAGTACAAGATTCCAGTGAACGTGGTCCTCATTAAGGAAGACATAGGAGACGCGGTTTCAGCAATGCGAAAGGAAGTATTCGACGCTGCGGATGCCGCGGTTGACCGAATTAAACGGTTAATCCTGGAAAGGACGAAAAAAGGCAACTCAGTCATAATAGCTGGCGTAGGGAACACCATAGGAATTGGACAGTAGGTGGAAAAATGAGCGAAAAGAGCTCTCGAACCGGCAGATTTTCCTCCATCATGATTATAATAATTCTCGTGGCCCTTGGCCTGTCAATTACCGCTTTTTACCAAGCTATTATCGCGTACGGAAACCAAGAGTTCAGTGTGGGAAGCTACTTTGCGTTGATAGGCATAATGGGACTCACCTTCCTCACATACATGATGATTCAAACAAGAAGAAAGACACTGAAACTGCCCATTCAAGCCCAACGTGTTGCCACAACAATCCTTTGCCAAAAATGCGGGTTCAAGAACATCCGAGACTTCCAGCGAGGAGACTACATCCTTAAAGACACAGAGGAATGCCCAAAGTGCAACGAAAAGACGATTATCGCTTCGATCTACCGCGAAGTCAAGGAGAAGAAAGGCAAGAAAGAACTAAGTTAACACGAAACACCCATCCTTCACCACCAAAACAGTGTGCTCCGCCTGCGCCACTGGTTTTCCGCTCGCCTCTATAAACATCGGATAAGACATTAAACTTTTTGAAGAGAGAAGCTCTGAAAAAGCGTCTTTGTAACGATCGTTGGGCACGCACCCTTGAAGCCACCGCTCCGTGAAGGGTAGGGTTCTAAAGTTTTTTCTGATGTAGTTTAAGAGTTGCTTGGCATAAAGGTTCTTTAAAGACTTATGCTTCGAAAGTCGAAAGATGTGGGCTTCGGAGCCGCTATTGACCTTGCCAACTGCTTTAGGAAGGGTTATGAAGGGTTCCACCCCGTAAACCTCTCCCTGGCTTACTCTGGCGATGGAAAAGTGAGATACGTTGGGCAGAGACTTTCCTGCGTGAATCAAATATCGTCCAATCTGGTGTCCGGTAAGGTTGGAGACGGGTTTAAACCCCCGTGTCTTAATCGTTTTCTGAATCGTCGAGCCAAACCGTGACATAGACAACCCATGACGAATTATTTCAACGGCCTTTTCAAGAGCCTCCTCGGCTGTGCGCACAAGATTCTCGTACTCTGGATCGAAGCAGACGGTTACAGCGGTGTCCGCGATATAACCATCCACATGAACGCCGATGTCCACCTTAACAAGGGAGTTTTCCGGAATCGTTCGTCTGTCTCCTGGAGGCGAAGTGTAATGCGCAGCTACCTCGTTTACAGAAACGTTGCAGGGAAAAGCGGGTTTTCCACCCTCCCTCCGAATCATCGACTCAACTTTTTCGCAGACATCAATGATGGGCATGCCTTCGCGAAGAGTTCTCTTAAACTCCTCTCGAACCTCAGCAGCGATTTTTCCTGCTCGTCGATACTTTTGTAAAACGTCTTCAGGAACCGTCATTCTCTTGCACGCAGGTTCCTTTAAATGAGCATAGCGTTAAAAAGGTTTAGAGGAAAAGGAGAAACCACAACGTGGGAAGAATAAGGTGGCTGGGACACTCTGCCTTTGAAATCCAGTTAATGAACA
>CAYGCU010000099.1:0-3610 GCA_964348475.1 uncultured Candidatus Bathyarchaeia archaeon | reverse complement strand
GAAAACGTGGAGGCGGAAGGGTGGGAGGAGGAAGCGGAGTGGGAACAAGAATGGTAATTTTGTAAACCAACGATATCTGTAACACTTCTTATTCTATTCCAAATGCGCGCGCGCATGACGGCTAGACTCAAACTTATTTATCTGCCTCTATCATTCTACATCCAATAACAAGTGGAGAGACGCATGGTACGGGTTGCGGTGCTCGACGAGGATCGATGCAAACCCAAGCGTTGCGGAAGGGTCTGCTACCGATTTTGCCCCCCAGTGAGAAGTAAGATAGAGGCTATTCTGTTCGAGAACGACAAGCCACTCGTGGTGGAACCCCTCTGCGTGGGATGCGGCATCTGCGTAAAAAAGTGTCCGTTCAAGGCTCTCTCCATCGTTAACCTCCCAGATGAACTCGAGGAGGAATGCAGCCACCGATTTGGCCCAAACACCTTCAAGTTGTTTCGCCTCCCCATACCCTCCTCAGGCGTGGTGCTGGGACTCCTAGGACAAAACGGGATCGGAAAAACCACCGCCCTCAAGATTCTATCCGGAGAAACTAAGCTGAACCTCGGAAACTACAAAGAAGTTCCTGATTGGTCTCAACTTGTTCGCCACTTCCGCGGGTCAACACTTCAGTATTATTTTCAAAGGTTAAGCGATAAGGAGCTTATGGTTGTGCACAAGCCGCAGTACGTGGACAGAATCCCCCGCATAGTTTCGGGGAAGGCGGGAGATCTTCTTGAAAAAGTCGATGAGCAGAGCAAGTTGAAGCTCCTATCTGAGCAACTGCAGCTTCACACAATCTGGGATCGCCCCATCAACGTTCTGAGCGGAGGCGAGCTTCAAAGGGTTGCGATAGCTGCTACTATCTGTCGGGATGCAGACGTTTACCTCTTCGACGAGCCGTCCAGCTACCTTGACGTGAAACAGCGTCTCCAAGCCGCTAGGGCCATACGAAGCCTCAGGGAGGACGGTAAAACCGTGATCGTTGCTGAGCACGACCTCGCCATCCTAGATTACCTGTCCGATCAAATCTGTATCTTTTACGGAATGCCCGGCGTCTACGGCATCGTCTCACATGTTCATGGGGTGAGAGTGGGAATCAACATATACTTAGAGGGCTTTGTCCCGGACGAAAACGTTCGCTTCCGGAAGGACCCAATCATCTTCCACGTGAAGCCTCCAGCGGCGAACGAGATAGTGGGTGAAACGTTGTTAGAGTGGGACGAAATGAAGAAGTCGTATGAAGAGTTCACGCTGTCTATAGAGCCCGGTGAGGCAAAGCGAGGTGAGGTTGTCGGGGTACTTGGACCCAACGGCATTGGAAAAACTACCTTCGTAAAACTCTTGGCTGGGATCGAAAAGTCTGACGAAAAGGCTTCGCAACAGCACAAGCTGACCATTAGTTACAAGCCCCAATACATCTCAGCGGAATATGAAGGAACGGTTGAAGACCTTTTAAGAATCGTAGCCAAGAAAGATTTTGCATCCAGCTGGTACCGAAGCGAAGTTCTGCAACCTCTAAGTGTACAGCCAGTTCTCGATCGCGACGTGACCGAACTTAGCGGGGGCGAACTTCAGAAAGTTGCCATCGCTGCCTGTCTGTCCAAACAAGCTGAGCTTTATCTGCTAGACGAACCCAGCGCCTATCTGGATGTAGAAGAAAGGCTGTCCATGGCTCGAACCATTCGAAGGGTGGTGGAGAGCCGTAACGCAACAGCCTTCGTGGTGGAACACGACGTGGTGGCACAAGACTTCATCGCAGACCGCCTCATGATTTTCATAGGGGAGCCCGGAATCTACGGCGTTGCCAACCCACCCATGAGGCTTCGGGAAGGAATGAACACTTTCCTCAAGGAGATGAAGGTCACTTTCCGAAGGGATTCTGTGACGAAAAGGCCGAGGGTGAACAAAGAGGGGTCTAAACTTGACAGGCATCAGAAGAAGATTGCAGAATACTATTATGTGCCCGCTAGAGAAAAATAGGCTGTTTTAGGGCGCTTTCTTGAAGCCTATGGCTTTATCGGACAGCTTGAGCTCATACACTTGATTCACGTCAAACTTGATGCCGAGTTCCTCGTATTCCTGCTCCGTCAAGAACAGGATTATCTTTGGGAGAGCGAATTTAGTTTGCATGGTGAAGGCGGGTAGTTGCTGCTTTAGTGCTTGAACAACGTCTTGAACCATTCGAGCCTCTTCTGTTGGGGGTTTGACCGCGAACCTCGGAATCACTCGATCCTGAATCAGTTCAATTCTCTTCCCAAGGTTTCCCTCTGGATCTCGTATAGACTCTATTTTCTGAACTCTCACCCGTATCATAGTCGTCACTTCAACAGTATTCTACTGACCAATCGAACGCTTTATTTGTTTCTAAAGGAGGCTTACGGTGCTATTCCATTTCGATGGTTGCTGGAGGCTTTGGTGTAACGTCGTAGTAAACGCTTGAGACGTTTGGGCATGCTTTAAGGATTTTCTGCGCGGTTTGATTCAGGGTTGCCCAAGAAATTTCAGCAACATTGGCGGTTAAGAAATTCTGCGTTTGAATTGCTCGAATGGCGATCACGTAGGGTTGTTTTTGCTCCGTTTCGTAAACAGCGTACAGGATTCGGGTAAAGGATGGGTTTTCTGCAATGATTTTCGTCTGAAGGAAGACTAAGTTTCTGAGGGGTGGCTGATGCAAGTCGCCGTTTGCCGTTTGAGCCCTGATAGCGACGATCTCTCCGTAACGCCTCTCTCCAGCCTTAACACCAGTAGCTCTGTCTTGAAAAACCTTTACAGAAATGTGTCTCGATGGAACGTTAAGAAACCGGGCTGTTGTTTCTCGCATGCGCATGAGGCCAGGATGTTGGGGCTTTTCTGTGTTATCAATGATGACCGCGAAGTATTGGTCGGGTTTATGTTTAGCCAGGCCTTCCTCAGTTATGACTGTCGCCCTTTTTAGCGATTCCAACTTGTCAACCCTGATTTCTCCAACGACCCGCACGGAGAGGCCTGGTCCAGGAAACGGCTGGCGTTCCGATATTTCCGACGGTATTCTCAGGTATCTCGCCACCTCTCTAACTTGTCTTTTGTAGAGGGACGCGACGGGTTCGACAACCTGATATCCATAGCGTTGGATGGTGTTAATTCCCATCTGAGACAAGACGTTGTGTTGAGTTTTTACGCCTTTGGTTGTTTCGACGATGTCAGCGGCGATGGTTCCCTGAACAAGGAATCGGCAACCCTCCTTCTCAGCGGTCTCGCTCAACGTTTTGTAGAAGGTCTCTCGGAATGCTTTGCGCTTCTCCTCAGCGTCACGCAACCCCTTTAATGCGTTTAAGAAACGGTCTTGAACGTTAAGCACCCTTATGGGAAGTTCTAGGGGAGGATTAGACGAGAGCTGGGCAACTCGTTCTGGTTCTCCTTCTCGCATGAAGGCGTCGTCGAGCATGATGCATAGAAGGTTTTCTCCTATGGCACGGTGGGTGAGCACTGCGCTGGTGATGCTATCAACCCCACCCGAAACCGCGATGAGGGCTCGCTCACCGCCAACAACCTTCCTAACCTCCTTTACCTGCTCGTTTACAAATTTTTGAGGATCAAACTTCCGCATGGCTATACGGCTCCTCGTATCAACTGGTTT
>CAYGCU010000098.1:0-3642 GCA_964348475.1 uncultured Candidatus Bathyarchaeia archaeon | reverse complement strand
TCTACGTCGTCCTTGTATTTCTCTTTCAGCAGAATCGAGTTTTTCAGAGCGTACATGCAACAAAACCCGGTACAGTAGGGATACTTGTTCACGTCTCTTGAGCCCACGCATTGAATGAAGACCACCGTGTGGGGCTTCTGACCGTCTGAGGCCCGCATAACCTTTCCGCCTGTTGGACCAGCCGCCAAGATGAGTCTCTCAAACTCTAGAGCCGTGATGACGTTGTCGTATCGGCCGTAGCCGTACAAGCTGTTGTCGTATGGTCTGTAAATGTCGTATCCCGTCGACACTATAATAGTTCCAACTTCGAGTTCAACTTCTTCCGGCTTCTGGTCAAAGTTGATTGCTTGGCGGGCACCACAAACATCAACACATTTGTAACATTCAATACAATGATCCATATTGATTGTGTAAACAAGAGGAACAGCCTGATCGAAGGGAACCGAAATGGCTTTCCTCACCCCCATGTTCTCGTCCCACTCATTCGGAAACTCTATGGGACAGACATCTCGACACTCGCCGCAACCAGTGCAGTTCTCAGCTATCACGTATCTCGGATTCCTCCGAATCTTCACCTTGAAGTTGCCCACGTAGCCTTCAACACTGAGAAGGTCGGCGTACGATATTATTTCGATATTAGGGTGGCGATTGACATCCACCATCTTTGGTCCTTCGATGCATATAGAGCAATCTAGAGTTGGGAAGGTCTTGTCCAGCTGTGCCATGTGGCCGCCAATGCTCTCGCCTCTCTCAACAAGATACACCTTGAAACCCATGTCGGCGAGATCCAAGGCGGTACTGATTCCGGCAATTCCACCGCCCAAAACCATCGCCTTGTTCGTCACGGGAACTTCGATTATGTCAAGTCCTTGGAGCAGTCTTGCCTTTGCCACCGCCATTTTTATGATTTCTTTCGCCTTTTCGGTGGCTTCCTTGGGGGTGTTTGGGTGACACCATGAAGAAAACTCTCGGATGTTGGCCATCTCGAAGACGTAGGGGTTCAGTCCAGCCTCTGAGATGCATCGGCGGAAAGTTGGTTCGTGCATGCGTGGCGAGCAAGCCGCGACGATGACTCTGTTGAGATTGTACTCTTCTATTCCCTTCCTAATCTCGTCTTGTCCTGGGTCAGCACAGGTGTAGCGGTTGTCCTTTACGTAAACCACGTTTGGTAATGTGCGAGCGTACTCAACCAGCTCATTTATGTCAATAACGCCAGCGATGTTAAGGCCACAGTGGCAGATGAAAACTCCTATCCGCGGTTCTTCCAACATTTAACTACCCCTCCAAGCAAGTCTTTTCTTCACGCTATCATGGACCTTAGCAGAGCCCTTGGCCCGCAACTCCTTAGTCATCTCTTTGGTGGACGTCAGCTTTTCAAGAGCCTTGTTCCAAGCCCCCGAGCGAACCGGAGTGTGACGTATGTGCGTCCTCTGAAGTTCTAGCGCTTCCTCCACCGGGCAAACGATCTTGCAGGCGCCGCAGTAAACGCAGAACAACTCGTTAACATGTATCTTTCCATTTTCTTCTGAAAGGTAGAGCGCTTCAGGGATCGGGCAAACGTCTAAGCAGTCCCTACAGCCCTCTGGACACTTTTCACGGTTTATCCGGATGATTCCATGAAATATTTTTCGAACGCGAATGGCGCCCTCTGGACACTTCACTTCGCAGAGGCGACAGCACGGACATAGTCCTCTTTTTATGTCAACGTCAACTGTGAGATTTTCTTTGTCTCGCCTAGACTCTACGTCTTTAACCTTTTCACCGTCGAGAGTTCGAACCGTAACCTTGATGAGATTCAGCGGGCAGGCTTCTTCGCAGTCTACGCAACCCACATCGCACTTGGTTGTGTCAACTTCAACTTCGCGAAGGAGCTGAGGGAAACTTTCGGTCTTGAGCACGGGGACCACGTGTTCGCCGTTGACTCTCACTTCTAGTGCTCCGAAGGGACAGATGGACTCGCAAATGCCGCAGTAGTGACACTTCTCTTCACTCACATCAATAATGGGAGGCTTTCTTTTCTCTCCCTCTACTTTAGGAAAGCTTTTGATTTCGATGGCTTCTCTTGGACAAATAAGCTCGCACATTCCACATCCAGTACATAGAGTTTTATCTAGGTTCAGGGAGTAGCGCCTTGCGTGCATGAGTCTTTCAATGGCGAGTTGGTTCTCCGTCTCGGTTTTCAGCAGTTTCATGGGCATCCTATTTTCCTCCATGCACTGAATGCCTTTGACCGTTTTGAAGAGTATTAGGCGATTTAAACTCGTATTTATGTTTGTCTATACTACGATTTGTGCGATCGCGTTGATTCGATGTTTCTGAAAGTGAGATAATTTGTATGCACTTTTTGTCGCCATTGGCTATACGTTCCCTCCACTCAATATCAACATCAGCAGAGATTTTCTTGACAATGTCCCCATCTATTTTGCAGACAAACGTTCCAAAAAGAGGGATGATATCTTCAAAAACGCAGTTATGGCATTCAATGACGTATTTGTCCCCACGTTTGGATAGGAAAGCAAAGAAACCATAGTCGTTTAGAAGCTGAACCAATTGTCCGAGTCTACTCTCTAGGTCTCCCTGTATCTCCTTTGTTATGAATGCTTCGGCAAAGTCTTTCGCGACTAAGGACATCAATAATTCCATTTCTTCCTCTCCGTATCTCTCGGTTATTTTCCGAGCCAGAAACGATAGTAATTCTTTACTTTTTCGCGGAAAAACCGTTTTTCCGTACGCTGTGAGTGAAAAAATCTTTTTTGGGCGACCTCTTTTAAATCTTTGGAATCTAGAAAAGACAAGGCCTTCTTTCTCGAGGGTTTCAAGGTGTCTTCTTATAGCGCTCTCGTTGATCCCTATCTTGCTAGCTAACTCAACTGAATTGGCATCTCTGCCGAGTAGATTCATCATTATGGACTTTCGGGTTCCACCAAGGAAAGGAGCGGCCAGTCTACTGCTTGCCATTTCTAACCCACATCTAGAATTATACGAGATTCATCGAAGCTTATAAGTATTATGATCACATTAAAGTGTTTATAACTCTTTCAAGCCCTTGGAAATCGATGAATAATCTTCTTAAGAGACCCTTTTCTCCAATCATGCTAAGGAAGAACACAGAAATGAAACGAATAGTTATGGCCCACGGAGCCGGCGGAACCGTCATGAGCGAGCTAATCAGGAACCACATGTTAAGGCATCTGGGAGGAAGTCGTGCTGAGGTTCCGCTTGAGGCACTGGACGACTCGGCTGTGATCAACGACATAGTGTTGAAGTCAGACTCACACGCGGTGAAGCCCATATTCTTCCCAGGTGGAGACATTGGGAGACTCGCGGTGGCGGGCACAATCAACGATATAGCAGTGATGGGTGCTGAACCCGTCGCTCTCACCTGTGGTTTCGTCTTGGAGGAGGGGCTTCCGATAGCCGATTTGGATCGGATTCTGGAGAGCATGAGCGAAACCTGCAGGGAAGCCGGCGTCCATGTCATCACCGGCGACACAAAGGTCGTGGAGAAAGGAGCCTTAGGAGGATGTGTCATCAACACTTCTGGGATAGGCAGGCGAAACGAGGCGCTGGAAAAAAACATTAGGGAGGTGAAGCAACATCGTTCCTTTGATGCTCGCTGGATGCTTGACTCCAACCTGAGGA
>CAYGCU010000097.1:0-3645 GCA_964348475.1 uncultured Candidatus Bathyarchaeia archaeon | reverse complement strand
ATAACAGACCTGATGACAACAAAGAAGCCCGATTCTAAGCTTCGTCTAAAGGTACTAGATAAAGTAGGTGAGCATAAGCCCTACAACTGTTTTCAATGTATTCGATGCACAAGCGGATGCCCTTCCATGAAAATGTTGGAGATTAAGCCTCACGAAATCGTAAACCTAGTTAAGCTCGGCTTCATTGAGGATGTTGTCAATTCCGGCATCATATGGACTTGTGCCATGTGTTTGAAATGCAAAGAAAGATGTCCCCAAGAAGTGGCGCCTGTTGACTTGATTCTTGCGTTGAGAAACTTAGCTGTGGAGACGGAGGCTAAAGTCCCAGAGGGTCATCTTAGAAATGTAAGCATGATCCTTGAAACTGGTTTCATTCTGACACCGCGAGAAGCCGTAACGCGTAAGCTGGAGAAATTCGGTCGTGACAAACTGGGGTTGCCTAAGCTTCCTAAGCCAAGCGAGAAATTCAAAGCCACGTTCTTAAAGGCGCTGGAACCTTCTTAGAGGTGTCAAAATTGAAGACGGCGGTTTTCTGGGGCTGCGTTATTCCAAACGCACAGTTCGCATATGAGTTGTCTGTTAGGGAGGTTTTGCCGAGGCTCGGAGTGGAACTCGTTGATTTAGATGGTGTTTCATGCTGCGGCGTCCCCGTTATGAGCGTGAACATGAATGCCTTTATCTATCTGGCAGCGAGAAACCTCGCCATTGCAGAGAAAACGGGCCTGAAAGATCTGCTCGTTCTATGCACAGGCTGTCATCTTTCCTTTTCCGAAGCTATTCACTATTTAAGCCAAGATGAAAAGTTACGGGAGAAAATAGACTCCCTTTTGAGCGAGGAAGGACTCAAATATAAGGGTTCTATTCGCATGTGGTACATCACCGATCTGCTATACAACGCGGTGAAGAAGGAGACCATACAAAAGGAGACAAAAAAGAAGCTCAACGGGTTAAGATTGGCCTCCCATTATGGCTGTCACGCCATCAGGCCAAGCAGTATCGAAAGGATTGACCACCCGGAAAACCCTCGGAAACTGGACGAGTTGATCGAATGGCTAGGAGCGAAAAGTGAGGCATACCCCGAGAAGTTAGACTGCTGCGGAGCCTTACTCCTCTGGTCGCATCACGACGCCGCCTTCACCTTTGCAGGGTTAAAATTGAAGGCTATTCAAGAACGCGGCTTTGACGGAGTGGTGGTTACCTGTCCAGCATGCCACATGATGTTTGATGAAAGACAGAAAGCCGTCGCATCTACTGTAGGAAGCAAACTCGACCTTCCAGTCCTGTACTACACTCAACTTTTGGGAATCGCCATAGGAGTTGAACAAGAAAAATTGGGTCTACATCTTAATCGAAGTCCTGTAGATAAACTCTTGGAAAAGATAGGCTAGCAACAATTTCAATAAATCTTATATTCACATAGCCCGTATACTCTTCGAAACTGGACTTGAAAGGTGAAAAAGTTGCTAGATTTTAGCTTTTCAGAGGAGCAGGAGCTGATCAGGAAATCCGTGAGAGAGTGGTGTGCAAAAAACTTGCCCATAGAAAAGATCAGAGAAATGGACACGAAACAAAGAGTTCCTCGCGAAATCGTTAAGGGAATGGCCGACCTAGGCATTCTCCTTCCAACCATTCCAGAAGAACATGGTGGAGCAGGACTAGACTGGGTAAGCGCCTGCATTATAGCTGAAGAAATTGGATACGCAGACATCACCATAGCAATCCCAGCAGGCTTTGTAGTAGTTGAGGGAGGATGGGGACATGACATTGACAAGTACTGTTCAGAGAAAGTTAGAAAAGAGCACATTCAGCCAGCGATAAGAGGCGAAAAATTTGTAGGCATCGCGACGACTGAGCCTGGAGGAGGCTCCGATGTTGCCGCGTTCAAGTGCACAGGCAAAAAAGAAGGAGACGAATGGGTACTTAACGGAGAAAAGGCGTACATTAGCGGTACCGAAGAATGCAAAGAGTGGGGTGGCGGTTTCTGGATCCTAGTCAGAACAGGACCAGCTCCTCCTGGAAAACCCCACAGAAACATGACTGGCTTCTTCCTACCATTTGACGCGCCAGGAGTCGAAATATCTAAACGATACGACGACATGGGCAGGATGTCACTTTCGTGTGGAGCCTTTACAATGAAGAATGTTAGGTTGTCAGACGAGTACTTGGTGGGAGAGGTAGGTAAGGGATTCTACCCTACCATGGAAGGATTTGATAATGCCCGAATTCTCATTTCATGCAGTGCAGTGGGAGTTGCTCAACGCGCGCTTGAGATCGGTATGGAATACATCAAGGAGCGTAAAGCTTTTGGCCGCCCTATAGGTAAATTTGAAGGAATCCAGTTCGAGCTGGCTGACCTCTACGCGCAGAACGAGGCAATAAGGGCGTTGTGCTACAAGGTAGCATGGATGGTTGATCAGCGTGAAAAGGGCAAGGTGAAGCCGCTTGAACTTGCTAAGTGGATTTCCTACTGCAAACTACTGGCTCCATGGCATGCGCTTAAGTGCCTCGAAACCGCTATGATATGGCTTGGAGCTTGGGGGTACACTAAGGAATGCCCTCTCGAAATGGGGTATCGAGGAACACTGTCTTACTGTGTTGGAGCTGAAGGCGCCACAAACATCCAGAGGATAGTCATTGGAAGAGAACTGCTTGGAAAGGAGTTCGTACCCTACAAATAATCCTCCCTTTCTTTTTTAGCAGGAAGTTGGAACCTGAACAATGCGATAGTATGTTTGCTCTAGCTAGTTTTTAGTTTTTTGAACGCAGCTGACAAAGCAGGCACTACTTCGTAGATGTCACCCACGATTATGTAGTCAGCGATCTCAAAGATGGGTGCTTCCGGGTCCTTGTTGATGGCTACAATGATTTTGGAGTCGCGTATCCCAGCTATATGTTGAATCACTCCTGAAATGCCGCAGGCGATGTAGAGGTCTGGTTTAACCTTGTGACCTGAGAGCCCAATCCATTCCGTGTACCATTTTCGGTCTTCACATAGCGGTCTTGTGTACCCAACTAGTCCACCCAGAACCTCTGCCAACTCTTCAACTACTCTGATATCTTCCTTCTTTTCGATCCCACGCCCGCAAGCAACGATTGCCTTCGCCTCTTCCAACTTAACCTTTGCAGCTTCTACTTCTTTCGTCTCGAGGATTTCCGTCCTCGGCTCCTCAAGTTTGAGGTCTACTTTCACAACTTCTCCCTTTCTCTCCGTGCTCTCCAGTTTTTCAAAGGTTCTCGGAGGCACCGTTGCTATCTGAGGCTTCATACGGCATATTTCCGTGGCTACGGCGTTTCCTCCATAGACCACACGATTCATCAGCAGTCTACCCTTCTCGTCAATCCACAACTCTGTGCAGTCTGATACACACCCGGTTTCTAGCCTAGTGGCAAGCCTTGAAGCGAGCTCCTTTCCCCTTCTCGTTGCGCCTATTAGGAGAATTTCGGGCTTGTGTTCGTTGACTAGGCTGGTCAGTGCACTCGTGTAGGAGTCACAATGGAGGTTTTTGAAGTAGGGATGGTCGACCAAATAGACTTTGTTCGCTCCGTGTGCTATAAGCCCGTTTGCTTGGTTGCTTACTTCGTGTCCCAACAATGCGGCTGTCAGTTCTGTTTGTAGTTTGCTCGCTAGCTCGCTCCCTTTTCCGA
>CAYGCU010000096.1:0-3648 GCA_964348475.1 uncultured Candidatus Bathyarchaeia archaeon | reverse complement strand
CATCAACCTTCGTGGCTAGCTTTAGCAGCTCGAAACCTTATTATAGCAGAAACATTGGGCACCGACATCGTGACGCTCTGCAATGGTTGCTATGGCTCCTTGAAGGAAGCGAACGAAATTTTGAAGACAGATTCTTCAAAGCGAGATAAAGTGAACAAGATTCTGCAAGACTTCAACAAGGAGTTCAAAGGCACCATTGCTGTGAAGCACTTCGTAGAAGTTGCTTATTATGAAATTGGACCCGAGAAACTGAGAGGACTCGTAAAAAAGCCGCTAAACCTGAATGTTGCGATCCAATACGGTTGCCACCTGTTAAAACCAACGAAATATCGAAAGGTTGAAAGTACTGAACGCCCCAAGTTTCTGGACGAACTGGTTGAGGCGCTAGGCTCGAAGAGTGTTCCTTACCGCGACAAAATGATGTGTTGTGGAGCAGGAGGAGGAGTAAAGGCCAGTAATCCCGACGTTTCGTTGGATATGGCTAAAGAAAAGCTGGAGAACATGAGAGACGCGGGCGCAGAATGCGTAGTCACTCCGTGTGCCTTCTGTCATCTCCAATTTGACAGGGGACAGGTAGATATCCGAAATCAATTAGGTGTCGACTTCAATATTCCTGTGTTGCACTACGTGCAGTTCCTAGGACTCGCATTGGGGCTGGAGCCAGAGAAGCTGGGCCTCTACAACAACGCTATTCCCGTTGATCCGGTCTTGAAGAAGTTGTGACTGCTCTTTCATTGACGAAGAGTTCCAGACTTTTCAAACGCGCGTATTCCAAAATCAGGAACC
Source organism: uncultured Candidatus Bathyarchaeia archaeon (assembly GCA_964348475.1). Taxonomy (GTDB): domain Archaea; phylum Thermoproteota; class Bathyarchaeia; order Bathyarchaeales; family Bathyarchaeaceae. The sequence goes on along the minus strand of CAYGCU010000096.1, from coordinate 2,862 downwards.
AAAAAGTATTTGGTACGCCAACTCCCAGAGTGACAGATACACATTCATGAATGAATTGTTAAGAATAGGAGTCGACTAGTGGTTGCGCGCCGACACCAAGGTCAGCGGCATAGTTCAAGGGGTGGGTTTTCGACCCTTCGTCTACCGGATCGCCGTAGAAAACAGACTGGTCGGCTACGTGCGGAATCGAGGGGACGCAGTTGTAGAAATCGTTGCTGAAGGAAAGAAAGACAACGTGAAGCGCTTCCTTAACGATCTGAAGGAAAAGAAGCCTCCTCTCGCCAGAATCTACAACATGACCACCAACTACACAGAAGACAAAAAAGAATTTGAGAAGTTTACAATTCTCAAGAGTTCTGAAGACGTGGAACGTTCTGGCTCCGTTATACCTCCGGACGTTTCAATTTGCAACGAATGCCTAAACGAGCTTCGAGACCCAAAAAACGAGCGATACAACTATTTTTTCATCACATGCACAAACTGCGGTCCCCGATACACCACCATAAAAGGACTTCCCTACGACCGACCGAACACCACCATGGAGGACTTCCCCATGTGCGACTTCTGCTCAAAAGAATACAGAGACCCGTCCAACCGCCGATTCCACGCCCAAACCGTGGCGTGCAGCAAGTGTGGCCCAAGAGTTTACCTCACATCCAACGACGGTCAGCCCATGGAACACAAAGACCCGATAAGGGAGGCGGGCAAACTCCTCCAAGAGGGTTACGTCCTTGCGATCAAGGGTAACGGAGGCTTCCACGTTGCAACTGCAACAACCCTGTCCGAACCCATATCCAGATTGAGAAAGGTCAAGCATAGGGCTGAGAAGCCGTTCGCCATTATGGCTCGTGACATCGAAGCCGTAAAGTCGTTTGCTGAGGTGAGCCAAGAAGAGGTTGAACTACTGACTTCATATATTAGGCCGATTGTTCTGTTAAGGAAAAGCGAAGATTACTATCTATCAGAGTTGATCTCTCCGGGACTGCACAACATTGGCGTGATGCTTCCCTACACCGGCCTACACGTCATGCTGTTTGACGGAGTGCGCGAATCCGCCTTCGTAATGACGAGCGCCAACCCTCCCAACCAGCCCATTGTCACACAGAATCAGGAAGCCCTGGAAAGGCTTGGCCCCGTGGTTGACTTCTTCCTGTTCCACAACCGAACCATCGCCCAGAGGTGTGACGACTCGGTTGTCCGTCTTCACGGCAAGAACCAGAGCGTAATTCGTCGATCAAGGGGATACGCCCCTGCGCCCATCCGTCTGAAACGTCCAGTAGGTGATTGTGTTCTAGGTGTTGGCGCAGAGGAAAACGTGACCTCATGCGTGCTTTTGCAGGACAAGGCTTTCATTTCCCAACACGTCGGAGACGTGGAAAATCTTGAAACACTTGAATTCTTGAGAGAAGCCACACACCATCTGGTAAGATTAACGAACAGCAAAATCGATGTCATCGCCTGTGACCTACACCCGAAATTCACCACCACCAGGCTGGCTCACAACCTAGGGAACCAGTTTGAATGCCCGGTTGTCCCGGTTCAGCATCACCATGTTCACATAGCGTCTCTTATGGGCGAACACAACGTCTACGAAATGGTGGGCATAGTCTGTGACGGCTTCGGCTATGGATCAGACGGCAACGCTTGGGGCGGAGAAGTCCTCCACTGCAACCGCGAAGGCTTCCAGCGCCTGGGCCACCTTCAGAAGCAACCAATGGTTGGGGGCGACCTAGCCACGCTCTATCCGTTACGGATGGCTGCTGGAATCCTTCACAGCACGGTCGACGTTGAAGAATGGTTGCTATCCAACAGCAACCGTTTCCCACACGGCGAAAAGGAAGTTGAGGTAGTCATCAAGCAGCTGGAGAAGGGGTCGGTGCCAAAAACCACGAGTTGTGGAAGGGTGTTAGACGCGGTCTCAGCCTTGCTAGGCATATGCTACGAACGCACCTATGAAGGTGAGCCAGCGATGAAACTGGAATCCGCCGCAACAAAGGGAAGGGATGCGCTGAACTTAGGACCCAAACTTGCAAGCAAAACAGTTGACACAACCATTCTGGTTCGTGAAGTTTTCAACCAAAGACACAACCACTCGGTCGCCGACCTAGCTTATTCCGCTCAGTCCTATCTTGCTAAAGGGTTGGCGCAACTCGCGGTAGAGGAGGCAGGGCGGCTGGGCGTTAAGGCTATCGGTTTCTCTGGAGGCGTCGCATACAACGAACATATCACACAAACCATTAGAAAAACAGTTGAGAAAGGCGGTTTCAATTTCTTTGTTCATGGTTTGGTGCCGCCGGGAGACGGAGGCGTCTCCTTTGGACAGGCGATTGCCGTCAGCCTTTCCAAATGGTGACCAGTAATAAGTTGTTATTATCACCTTCTTAATCTTGGTATTAGCATTGGCACCTTTTTCTTGTAATCTTCATATTCTTTGCCAAATTCTCTAATCAGTTCTTCCTCCTCTTTCCTTGAGATGAGATAAATAAGTATAACAATCAAGGGAGAAGAGAGCAAAGAATATCGTGCAGACAATAGAAAGCAAATTCCCACATGTGCTAATAATCCGCCAAGATATTGTGGATGTCTAACAATGGAATAAACCCCTGTGGTAGCAATTTTCTCTGTCCTATGCGTTTCTGCCACTCTAAGAGTTGTTTCTTTTACACCCTTGATTGCAAACCAAGCACACGGTATAAGAAAGAGAGTACAAATTATCAGATGAAGTAAAGGAATCGAGAAATTGACAACAGGAACTGAAACCGATAGGTTTTGAAGAATTGGAACAGTAAATCTGGGCTGAGGTGAGACCCAGATTCCCATCCAAAAGAGGAAGAAACCCCATCCTGAGACGAGGCCAAGAAT
>CAYGCU010000095.1:0-3673 GCA_964348475.1 uncultured Candidatus Bathyarchaeia archaeon | reverse complement strand
CTTGATTAAATATCTTGCAATTCGTTTCATTTCGAAAACCAATTTTGCAGGGAACGGTTGAACAATTCTAGATCCTGAAGTTTGGAGGCCCCTGTTTTTGGAACGGAAATTGCATGTAAAGTCCATTTTCCGGTTAATTTTTAGGACAAAATAGTCTCCCCCCGGGAGATCACAAAGTGCTGGAAGGTTCTGCTGAAGGCGACTATTTAAAATTCGAATAATATCGCTCTCCTCTATCTGAAACAGATAAGCCAATCAGCGAATTCGTTTCTAGAATCGCCAAAGCCACAGCAGAGGTGTGTGATCTCGTCAAGACTCAGTTCACGTATGTCACGAATGGATGAACCAAGAGGGGAAACTTCGAGCGCCAAATCAAGACTGTTTGTATCTACCTTTTGCTCTGAACTGTTTCTCATAGATCTCTCTAACCCTTTGGATGGTGTCGGCTCCTTCTGGACTCTTGTCGTCCCGTATCCGTGTTATTCTGGCGAAACGCAGTGCCATTCCACATTTGTATTTGGGGCTTCTCTGAATTTCGTTGTACGCCACTTCAACCACGATCTGAGGAACCACAATAACCCTTCCCCGCTCTTCTCTGACCGCCAGTTCCCTGAGTCGCTTGGTCATCTGGATGATTTCCTTGTCGGTCAGTCCCTTGAAGGTTTTCCCCACCATCATGAACTCTCCGGTCTCGGGTTCTCTAGCCGCTAGGTGGTAGTCGGAGAGCCAACTGTGTCTCCTTCCGTAACCATATTCCGCCGCAACGATTACTAGGTCGAGAGGTTCCAGCGACATTTTGATCTTGAACCAACGCTTCCCACGGACTCCGGGAGTATAGGGGCTGTCCAGTTTTTTGGCTACCAGTCCCTCATGTCCTTTATTTATGGCTTCTTCCAAGAACTTTTCCGCTTCTTGAATGCTGCTCGTGATTATCTGCTTAGTTAGGGGTATGCTTCCCGCAATTTCTCTCAGTTTGCTTCTTCTCTCCACGTAGGGGGCGGTGGTTAGGCTTTGATCGTTCAGGTATATGAGGTCGAATAGGTAGAGTTCAACTGGGATTTGTTTGACCATAGCTTCTATGTTGTGGACCCTTCGAAACCTCCTCATCAAGTGTTGGAAGGGCAGAGGGCTGCCGTCCTTCCCCATGGCTATGACCTCACCCTCCAAAATGGCTTCCCGTACCCCCACCTCGTTCTGAACTAGTTGCACAACCTCGGGTAGGCTCTTGGTTACGTCGGTGAGCCTGCGACTAAAAATTCTGATAGAATCCCCAGATTTGTGTATCTGAATGCGGGCGCCGTCTAGCTTGTGCTCGAGGGCTGTTCTACCGCCGTGTTCTCTGAGGGCTCCTCTCACGTCTTGGGCTGTTTGAGCTAGCATGGGCTTGACTGGTCTGAAAACCTGGAATCGAAGCTTCAGGACGCCTTCTTTGCCTTGCACTTTGGCTATTGCGGCGACCTCTCCGATGTCTCCGGTTAGCATGCTCGCCGTTTGAACAACATTGTGAGGGGTGTCGAAGGCCTTGGAGACCGCAAGTTCCATCAGTCCTTCGTGAAAACCGGTTCTCATCTCGCCGATCAACACCTTTACGATGTACTTGACTTCTAGGGGCGTGGCTGTCCCTAACAGCGTTTCGAGGAGGCGCTCCTTTCGCTCCCTTGAACCGTAACCAGTGACTTCGGCTACGGCCTCTAGGATGCGCCTCACCTCGAGGATTGTCAAGGGCTTCTCTAATAGTGTAGCTTGTTTCTGGATTTTGGTTGCTTCAAACACGATTTTAGTTGCTGATCCTACGTCGCCTGTTTTGCTGAAGGCTTCAGAAAAGCTCTTCCATTCTTTTTTGGTTTGGCGTTTGATCACTCCGCTCAGTGTTGCCCAGCTTACCTCGAGCTTTCTTTGATCCCACTTTGGAAACGGTCGGCCGAGAATCATGGAAGTCGCGGGTTCCACCTCGTCTTCAAGGAGTTGCTTAAGAAAGTTCGCTACCAGATCAACCATGATGGTGCGTTTGGAAGTGCTCTCCAACTTCTCGCAGAGTTCAGCTAGGGCTCGAAACTTCGTTTGCATAAATCTTACCTTTGCAGTTGGCTACCGCTCCGCAGGATTTAATCTTTCGATGCAACATAAACGTTTTCGCGACTTGACCCTTACGCAAGAACGTCTGGGTTTGTCACAAAGTTGAGAGTTTTTCTCTTGTTTCCTTTATCTTCTTCTTCAGCTCCGCAGCGTTCTTCTCTTTTCCTGTTGCCTTGTAGCAGTCAAGCGCATACTCGAGCGCGCTTAGCCCGAATCGGTCGTAGCCTTTTCTAAAAGCAAGGTCGGCTGCCTTAAGAAACCGCTCAGTTGCAGTGGTGTAATCTTTTAGCAGGTAGTTGCACTCGGCTGCCTTGAACAATGTGTACGACGCGTCGAAATGGTTACCAGCCTTCTCGTACAGCTCAGAAGCCCTCAGAAACTTATCCACCGCCTCCTCATGCTTCCCAACGTCACAAAGAGTTGTTCCTTCCTTGTGAAGCTTTATTGGATCCTCCTTGGCTTTTTTGTCACTCATGTCCCTTTCACCAGCGATTGAATGATTTTTGCTTAGGAGTTGCCATCCACGCTTTTAGGCTTTCCGCCTTTTCACAAGCGACACCGTTAATAACAAAGGGTTTATGATTCATATTCCAAACAACACAGCCGTTTCTGGGGAAAAGATAACATGACCTCAACCAAGATGCTCCCAGCTAACGGGATCTACACTCTAATTGTGTTTATGTCTAATGAAGCACGGCTGAAAGTGGGAAAACTGGGAATCCAAAGGTTTCCAGCAGGATACTACACCTACACCGGATCGGCGTTGGGCACAGACGCCTCAAGCCTGAAACAACGAGTTGCACGACACTTGCAGAAGCGGAAACAGAAGTTTTGGCACATAGATTTTCTCTTGGATCACGAAAACGCAACCGTAACCGCAGTGATAGCTGCTCAAACCGATAGAAAAGCCGAATGCAACATAAATCGTTCCGTGAAGAAGGAGTTAAGAGCAAAAATTCCTGTTGTGGGTTTTGGCGCCTCTGACTGCAAGCAAAACTGTGAGAGCCACCTTCTATTTTCCGCCGACATAAAAAACGCTGATATTCTAGTCGAAAAAATCGCGAAATGCTACCGCCGGAGAGTGAACAACGAGGTCTGTATACTACGACTGCACGCACATATTAATTCTAGCTTTCATTAGAATCGGTAACAATATCCAAAACGTGATAGGCTCTTTTAAATAGCATCAAGACATAAAATGAAGACCGTGACTAGAAGTGAAACTTCTCTATAAATCTCATAAAAAATGGTTCCTACTCGTAAACATCATCTTCACCATTACCGCCCTCACCATAGAACGAGCGGGAATCTCACTGAAAATGTACGTTTACGCTGATGTTTTCTTTCATTTCTTCGATGTGCCTCTAATCATCATCGCTTATTGGGTAGTCATAGGTCACGCGTCGTGGGTGGTTTACAAGAAATTCGGTTGGATCGCTGGACTTTTAACGGGTATAATCATCGACCTACCCATCGAATTCTTGGCCTTTCACCTAGGGTGGTGGACATGGATTCCCAGCTGGACTCCTGCAATATTTTTCGATGCTCCTGTAGCGAATTTTTTAGTGTATCTGAGCGTGAGTTTTGGGAGTATCCT
>CAYGCU010000094.1:0-3682 GCA_964348475.1 uncultured Candidatus Bathyarchaeia archaeon | reverse complement strand
GATATCCGAAAGCCAAGAGAATAACGCTGTGTTTCAAGCCGGCGCTCACGGTTCCGTCACCCATTTTTCCAGCCACCAAACCGCCGAAGAAAGCTTGGATTACACTCATGTGAAAGAAGAGTCTTTTAGCCTCTTCCAGAGACAGAACAGCAGATCCGAGAGTGGGAAGCTCACTCGCCTGAACGAACAACGTCTTAAAGAGCATAATAATGGTGAAAAGGAAAACAAAGAACGCGACATAAACAATCGCAACGTAGGGCCTCGTTTGGGTTCGACGCTCCTTCTCCATTGTTAAGGTTGACTGGATAAACTTCCCCGTCGGAGCAAAAACCTTCTCAACTCGCCCCCCAGACCGACTGGCTTCAATCACAAGCGGGACAGTTCTTCCCACTAACGCGGTGCCAACGCGTTCGCCAAAGGATTGTAGAGCCTTTTCAAATGACATCCCCCAGGACATCTGGGTCACTATTTTCTTCAACTCCCCAGCTAGGGATCCATAACGTCTTTTTGAAGCTTCTTCTAGGGCTTGAGCAAGGGGCATCCCCGTCTGTTGAGCTTGAACAAGGCTTCGGAAAAGATCGGGTAGATGCTCATCTATAGACCTTTTCCAGCGATAATCCAAGTAATCTAGCACCGCAGAGGGAAAAACGGCGATCAAAACCGCGAGCAACAGGTACTCGTCAAAAAGAGGCGTGTTCCAAAGCGTTACGCAAGCGGTCATAAGTATGGCAGCGCCTATGATACTGGGTACAATCCAAGCGACCTTTCTCTCCCATCTATCAATCCTAGGCATGCCTACCTCCTCGGTGAAAGGGTGTCTAAGATTATCAGAAACGCTACAGATCCGATGGGTATGCCGAGATACGTCAGTAGCTGCAACAGCAGGCGAGGATCAAGCAATCTCGTTCCTCCTCCAAGCATCCCCATCACCGCGAGCATGACTACTAGAATCAGGGGTCCTGCAACCAGCATGGTAACATAAAACTCCGCTAGGATCGCAAGGGTGTCTGAAAACCGGCTGAGAGCGATGCGCTTTAGTTTCATGTATTGACGAGATCGATCCCTCAGATACTTTGCTAAGCCTCCTCCAGAGTGAACCGTGGCGATGAAACCCTCAAGCAATTCCTTAAACCTTGTAGAAGGAGTACGATCAGAAGCAGACTCTAGGGCTGAAAGAATGTCGAACCCAAAGAGCTCCACGTCCCGCGTTACATTTTTAGCTTCCTCAGAAACCGCTAGCGGAGCGTCAAGTTCAGCTAAAGAGCGAAATATTCGGTCAGGCGGGACACTGGCTCCAGCCAGTATCGCCATATAACCAGTTGTGAAGGGAAGGCCATCTTCCAAATTTCTCTTCAAATTGTCTGCCCGATAGATTGGATAAGCATAAAAGAGAGTTATGGTTACGCCTCCTGCAAACAAGCTTCCCCCCAGCCCGAAGAGAAGGGAGGAAAAGAAGGGGAGCCCAAGGATAACAACAAGGATGATGGGAGTCAAGATCAGAACTGAGGCGGAAACGAGCATAGACATAAAAATGGCAAAGCTAACGTACGCCTTGAAGCTAATCTTTATTCCAGACTTTCGAAGGTTCACACCCATGTCAATGAAGAAGGGCAAAAGCCGGGCGATTCTTTCCCCGATGACTTGATAGGCAAACACCTGAGGCTTTTTAGAACCCAGCTGGATTTCTTTAGCCCAACGGTGAAATCGTCTGAGAATCGAAGGAGAGACTGGACTAGACGCTTTCTTAGGGCATGTGGGCGCTCTTTTGATGTTCTTCTTCCTCTTAACCAAGCCTATAGCGCTCCCACCCTCGCTCTTCGGTAAACGCGGTCTGGATCAGCGTAGTATTCCCGAATGACAGAGGCCACATCGGTGTACTTCCGAATGTTGTTTGTCATCATCCATTCCAACACAGTTTTTCTTCGATGAAGTTCGGCTCTAACCTCGTCTTCAGTGAGACCCATCTTTTTCATGTTCCTCTCCAAAACGTAGCTGCGACCAGAGTACGAGAAGGCGTCACTCTTCGAATCCCACCGATACACGTTGTTGGTTAAGAGCTCCTTTGTCCTAGGGTCCATGGCCATAATCTCGGTTATCGTGAGGGCTCTTCTGGCCGGTTTTCCCTCAATCTCAGTCCGCAACTGAACCATAACAACGTCGATCATGGTGAGGAGGGTCCTCGGAATATTCATGGGCTCTGACTCCAGGCGCTGAACAACGGCATCCACAGACTCTGCGTGTAGCGTGCTCATACCTAGGTGTCCGGTAGCCATTGCTTGAAATAGAGTGTACGCCTCTTCGCCGCGCACCTCACCCACAATAATGTAGTCGGGTCTCTGCCTCACCGCTGCCTTCAAGAGGTCAAACAGCGTGATGGCACCAGTTCTTTCGTCTTCGGACCCTAATGCCGGTCGCACAACTGAGGGAATCCAGTTCTCGTGGGGCAGGTTAAGCTCAGCCGTGTCCTCTGCGCTCACGACCTTTAATTCAGGCTTTATGAACATGGATAGACAGTTAAGTGTGGTCGTTTTTCCCGCTGCTACCCCTCCAGCTACAAGGATGGATGCCCGGTTCTCGATGGCATACCAGAAGTATGCAGCTATGTCCGAAGAGAGGGTGTTAAAAGAGATCAGATCAGAGATCGTGAGCGGATCGACACGGAAACGACGGATCGTGAATGTTGAACCTCTTCGCGTAATTTCGCTTCCGTAGGTAAGTTGAACACGGCTTCCGTCGGGGAGAGCAGCGTCAAGAATAGGCCTAGCGACAGAGATATGTTTTCTAGCGAGATAAGCCAGCCTTACAACGAAGGAGTTTAGCTCATCGGCCTCCTCAAAAATAACGTTGGTAGGTAGGGACTCATACTCTCGATGCCAAACGTAGATGGGAATGTTTACTCCGTCCGCGGAGATGTCTTCAATCATGTGGTCCTTCATGAGGGAGTCGATTTTTCCGTAGCCGATGAAGTCTCGTACGATGTAGTACATGAGCTTATTCACAGCCTCATCAGCGACTTTCATGCGATAGTCTCGGATGATCTCTCGAACTTTGCTTTTCAGGTACTCCTTGGCCTTCTTCTTTGTTTCAAGGTCTTTAAGGCTGACGTTTATTTCTTGAACTAAAATGTCTTTGATCTCTCGGAGTTGATTCTTCTCCTTTTCGCGTAGGGTGGGTTCTATCGTCTCATAGTGTATCTTTTGTGTGGCTGGGTCTCTCATAACTGCGGCGTAAGCGTGAGGCTCTTCTATCGGGTAGACTTCTCGAAACATGGACAGTTTTTTCTTGTTTGCAGTCTTCGACTCCGTTTTCATCCGTTTTCACTCAGTTATGAACGATTATGACCTCTAACCAAACTCATGTAGCCGCAACGCCACGATATACTGTGTAGAGAGACTTAATAAACGCTATGAACGTAAAATCACTTGTGAACCATAAATTTTCATGGCAAAGAAAACACCTAACAACAGAGGTTTGCCCTTAAAACAGCAAATGCGTTGACTCTACCATCTCGGTTCTAGAAAGTTGAAGAACTTTTACCCGCAATCACTAGGCTGCCCAGAGGGGAAGCTGGCGTCTCATAATGTCAACGAGTTCATTCAAGACGTTTAATTCCTCAGACGACAGGCAATCTTGAAACTTTGTTAGTAGGGCTTTCGCGTGTTCCTCAGGTACCTTAACGAGG
>CAYGCU010000093.1:0-3723 GCA_964348475.1 uncultured Candidatus Bathyarchaeia archaeon | reverse complement strand
GATTAGTCTTCTGTCTCCTCAGCAGACTCCTTTTGTTCTTTGAAATGGAGTGCCACTGAATTGATGCAAAAACGATCCCCTGTGGGTTTGGGGCCGTCATCAAAAATATGTCCAAGATGTCCACCGCACCTGCCACATAAGACTTCAGTTCTGCGCATTCCCAAACTATTGTTGGGTTTTCTGTTAACGCTATCTTCAGAGACAGGAGCCCAAAAACTCGGCCAACCAGTGCCGGAATCAAATTTTGTATTCGAAGAAAACAATTCGTTCCCACAGCCAGCGCACACGTATGTCCCTTTTTTCTTGTGGTCCACATATTTTCCAGTAAACGGTCGCTCGGTTCCTTTTCCTCTTAGCACATGAAACTCTTCTGGAGTGAGGGCTTTTCTCCACTCCTCCTCTGATTTATTTATCTTCGGTTTCATACCATTCAATGCCTTCTAAACTGTTCAACATGGGTCACAGCCCACGCCAGTCAGCAAGAATGCCCCATGCTTCAGTTTTGTTGTAGCGGGGCTGAGAGGCTTGAAAATGTACCGAAACTGGAGCGTGATCTAGTCTCGGATTAGCGACAAACAGCGTTCTATCACCGTACCGAATAGTCTCCAGCACCAACGGCATCTCGCTGCGGAAGATAGCGTCTCGCCAGCCAGCTCTCCCAAAAACTAGGCCTCCACTCACGTGACAGTAAACGTGCAATGATGGCCCATCTTGACTGTCTTGCCATTCAGCAAGCACTTCATCCCGCATAAATCGGGTATGCCATCCCGAGATCTGCTTAAGATTATAATCAGGACCTATTGTCAAGTACAGATCTCCTGTCACATCTGAGTGGGTTAAAGTGTACCGACGCGGTATAATGAGGGTCTTTGGTTCGGCTCCAAGCAGGTAATTGACATGCAACTTTTGAGGATTCAGACGGCTCATATGTGCACCTTGATGAGTCGATTAGGAAGGGGCTGCAGTGAATTGTGATTCCTCCTTTTGTGAAAAGGGCACTAAACTTGCAATCAGAGCTAAGGCAGGACCTATTAGCAGGCCAGTCCAAGTGAAAAGACCTAAAACTCCTAGAATGGCGATGTAAACCCTTACTCTATTAGTTACTTGCTTTCGGTTAATTGTAAGTCGAAAAATGGCTAGAGCCAGCAAAATCGGTATTAAAATGAAAACTGAAGTCAAAACTACACCTAGGTCCGGAGTAGCGTTTCTTAGGGCCAGAATCATTTGGGTTAGTATCATGAATCCGCTGCCCAAGTATAGGATGCCTACCAATAGTCCTATTCCACTTAAGAATTCTCGAAGCATGGCTGGACGTTTCAAAAGTATAAAGGCGAAACCAATAGCTAATGTAACTAGCATCGGAGCAATGACGAACAGTAAGGACTGGCCTTCCCATTGGTGAATACCTATTACCTCAATAGGTATCAAGATCCATTCGTCCAGTCCATACTCCTCTCTGTATCCGATAGCAAGGCCATAGCGACCTCCTTGAGAAGGATCGTAAACCGCTACATGATAGGTGCCACCAGCAGAGACTTCCCAATCTGAGCGAGCTAATTCGTAGAAACTACTTGGAGTAAAAGGTTCATAGGTAGGACTGGAGGAACGCTGCCCCTCCAATAACAGTATTCCCACTCCCTCAACGGTCTCCACATATTCAGGTAAAGCATCTTGAGAGGTTATCCCGGGACCCATAATCACCAAGTTGGGCACGAAACCGCTCTTTTCAGAAGTTGGAACAAACAACTGAACGAGAAGTCTTTCATTCTGCGACAAGTCAAACTTGTAATATTGGGCTTCTCCTCCTTCATGGAGTTCCGCGTAGATGGCCCAAGACTTGGCAGGATTGGATATCGTGTAAGCTGTTGCAAGGCTCTCATTTTCTGAGGGTTTGTCAGGTGCATGAGCGATAACAATGCGTACAGGCAAGAGGAGGAGAATGAACAGCAAGAAACAGCGGGATTTAATCGGTTTCATGTTTTAGGGTTGATTTATCTGTTATTTAAGTGTATGTTGCTGTTGTGGCACAGTCACATATATTTAAAAGGCGACTCAAAACTTTTGATATGAGGTGTGATTTGAATTGGTTAGTGAGGGAGATCAGGCTCCAGACTTCACCTTACAAGCAGATGATGAAAGAGAAGTTTCGCTTGGTGATTACCGAGGCCAGAAAGTGGTGCTATATTTCTATCCTAAAGACGGGACCCCAGGGTGTACCCGCGAGGCCGTTGAATTCAGAGATATGGTGAAAGAGTTTGAGAAAGAAGATGCAGTCATACTAGGCGTAAGCAAGGACAGCGTCCAGTCACATCAGAAGTTCAAGCGGAAACATGAGTTACCCTTCACTTTGCTCAGCGACCCGGAAGGAAAAGTATTGGACCTCTACGGAGTGTGGAAAAAGAAAAGTCTTTACGGTAGAACTTTTTTGGGCACGGAACGAACCACATTTTTAATCGATGAAAAGGGAATTGTTAAAAAAGTATACCGAAAGGTAAAGGTGAAAGGACACGCACAGGCATGCCTCCTAGACTTGAGAGGTAACACAGAGAGCAGATCATAAAGCGGGTACACTATTTTTCTTCTAGTCTTTTTCAATGAAGTTTACACAAGGTCGCATGGGCATTCGATGCCTTGTCTCAACTTCTTTGCGGGCGAAAAGGAAGGAAAGGAGACACGGCTACAATCCGCTCGAGAGAGGGTAGATCTCCCAGCGAAAGGAGAATGGGTGTTTCTCCGCGCTCCCTTACCATTCCGACAAAGCCTCTGAAAAGATGGCTAACCATATAAACTTTGCGCGTATACAGACGGCCACAGCCTGCGAGTTGGGAGGGGTCAGCTGAGAGAGTTGGAGGAACAACTGGGTTTAGGCGTTGTCACTCAAGAGGAATATCAACGGAAAAAGCAAAAGCTGCTGGAAGGGTTAACAGAACTGAAGAAACAACTGTTGAGGTGGGTATTCTTCGCGTGTGCATTTATGTTCTATGCTTTCTTTTCTCTTTCAGCTTAAGGCTTTAGACATTTCGCGATAGGCTTTGACCATCTTGGTTTTCTTTGCTGGATTTTTTTCTTTATCTATCCGTTGTCTTATTGTGCGCATTTCATTTTTCAGGCTCCGAATCAGTTCCCTTTCCAAATCATAATTCACCTCCCTAAGATGGAACTCACATGGCATCTTGCTGGGGGGAGAATTTCGAGGTTATCAGATTTAACTCATATGAAACTGGAGTCTGTATTGGAAGTAACCATGCCATTTTGACAGACTTAGAATACGCGCGTGTAATATTCTAGTTTTCTTGTGCAACAAATCTTTTATGGATCTTTTTCAAGCATAACGCGTTTGGAGCCGTCTTGATGCCGAGTAAGTTTGAAGCAAAGTTAAGTTCGTCTCGTGGGTTTCGAATTAGAAGTGAAACAGATATTGTAGCAGGTATTTTGAACGAGGCACAAAAAGGCGCAAAGAAGACCCACATCATGTACAGATGCAACCTCAGCTACAGGCAACTTCAAGCATACTTGAAACTTCTCTTAGGTATGGAACTTTTGGCATTGCACTCAAACGTTTATAAAACTACGGCGAAGGGACTCGAATTTCTCAAGGCCTACCGCAAGCTTAAAGCCCTCATGGCTTAGAAGCTTTCTCGATGCGCGCGCACGGGAGTTTCTCTAAAAGAATCTTGGTTTTTTCTTCTTCTCTTGCTCTTCCGGAGCTTCATCGCTTCCAGG
>CAYGCU010000092.1:0-3729 GCA_964348475.1 uncultured Candidatus Bathyarchaeia archaeon | reverse complement strand
GCGGGCGTTAGCTCGCTCTCTTCTTCTTTCTTTCTGCTCATCCACTGCGGCCTCTATTCTTCAGCTCTTCAACTCGACTAGAGATTTCTTTTATTAGTGCTGAGGCGTCACCCGCCTCGGTTATGCATGCTGCCGCTGCTGGGACATCTATTCCCGCAGAGGTTCCCAGTTTTTCCTTTTTTGGGACGAATACATAGGGGATTTTGCGTTCTTCGCAGAGGAGTGGGAGGTGGGCAACGACTTCTGGAGGGTCTACGTCTTGGGCTATGATCACGAGTTTTGCTTGTGCTCTCTCCACGGCCTTTGTTGTTTCGTTGGTGCCTTTGCGGACGTGACCGGTTTGGGTGGCTATTTGTAGGGCTTCATAGGCCGCATCCGCAACCTCTTTTGGAATGTCGAATTTTACGTAAAACGGCTTGGACATGAGCCTCACCCTTTTTTATGTGCTGGAGTTTTATCAAGTCACGCTCTTAAGAATGTTTCGACTTTCGATTATGTGGAGATTGTTGTGGAGGTGCGTATGTACGTCGCAATAACATGGGGAGCCTATTTTTTCCAGTCTCTATCAGGAGAAGGGATTGAGATTGAGAGGTGTTAAGTTATTTGCGTTACCGAGCTACCAATAAAAAGGACGTGGTTCATCTCACGTAGCTATCGGTGAGTGAAGTAAGCGATTAGTTTCTTATCTAAGCTGTCAATTCGTGCGAAACCAAAACGTTCAAACTGAACAATTTCATTGGAATGCAACTTTTTGCAGGTGTCGTCGGCGATGCCCTTTGCTACGGAAGCGTCAGACATAATTACTTCACTTGGAATGCCCGTCTCTGTAGGAATCCAATGGATCAGAGGAGCGCTGAGTTTCTTCGCTTCCTCGTAAGCCTCGCTGTGAAACACGGTCTCGATCAATTGTTTTTCAACGCTTTCAACTCGAAAATTAAAGAGTCCCATAAAACGAATTGTTTTGCCTTTTCCTAAAATGTTTAGGTCATCGCTGGAAATCCAAAAGGACGCTTCACCCTCTTCTGGCCTTATCTCAAAGCGGCGAAAGCCCCTTTCAGGATCATCTGGATGCAGACGAATCCGAGCGGTGAACGCGCGTGGAACGTTTTTCACCCTGAGCCTTCTCGGGTTGTGCACGAAGAAGTATCGGTTGGCTGCGGGATCAATTATTTTTCGGTTGTGAGCGTAGAGGTTCTCCCAGCTCAGCACCACATCAGCGGTTTTCGGACCGACATCAATTATGAGGCGCCTTATGGCCTCCGGCGTTATTCCCCTCCTCCTCAGAGCGGCTAGGGTGGCGAGCCTCGGGTCGTCCCACTGCTTGAAGAGACCATTTCTGAATCCTTGCAGAATCTTGGACTTACTGAGCAGGGCTCCGGCTATTTTGAGTCTGCCGTAGTGGATGGCTTCCGGATAACTCCATCCGAAGTGTTGGTACATGTACTCCTGCCGCGTCTGGTTGGTGAGATGCTCCTTTCCTCGTATGATGTGGGTTACGCCCATCAGATGATCGTCAATTCCGCAGGCGAAGTTGTAGAGGGGCCAAACTCTATACTTGCTTCCCACCCTCGGATGGCGATGTCTCTCGGTGTCAATGATTCTTAACGCGGGCCAGTCACGAACCGCGGGGTTCGGATGGTTCAGGTCGGTTTTGATCCTCACCACCGCCTTTCCCTCCATGTAGGTTCCGTCCAGCATGCACTTCCACCGGACAAGTTGCTCTTCTGGCGCTAGGTCTCGACAGGGACACGGCTTCCTGGCCGCAACTTTTTCTCGAAATTCCTCTCGTGGACAAGTGCAAACGTAAGCGTGTCCCTTTTTGAGAAGTTTTTCGGCGTGTTCGTAGTAGCTGGGAAGCCGATCGCTCTGAATGAACTCTCCGTTCCACTTACACCCAAGCCAAGTGAGGTCTTCTCGTATGAGGTCGTAGAACGGTAAAGCCGACTTTTTCAGCCGTGGATCGGTGTCCTCAAAGCGGAGGTAGA
Organism: uncultured Candidatus Bathyarchaeia archaeon; assembly: GCA_964348475.1. Classification (GTDB taxonomy): domain Archaea; phylum Thermoproteota; class Bathyarchaeia; order Bathyarchaeales; family Bathyarchaeaceae. Next base: position 1,744 of record CAYGCU010000092.1, on the reverse strand, counting down.
AGAGGCCGCGATAAATTTTGGCATACTCGTAACAAAGGATGATGGCTCTAGCTGATCCTAAGTGCAAGGCACAGTCTGGGTTTGGAGAAAAACGGGTCACAACCCGCTCATACTTTTCAACGTTTGGCAACGGAGGAAGCCTCCTCGCCACCTCAACCTTCTTCTTGACCAGCGCTTCTGGCCACCTCTCCTCCACGATTTTCTTTTGCTTTTCAAAGGAAAGTCTGTTAATCTCTTGAACAACCTGGTCAACTATGGAAGCTGCCTCTTTTATTCTTCCTTTGAGGCTTGGGCTTTCAGCCAGCAGTTTGCCCAGAACGGATTGTACTCGAGGCTTCCCTTCATGCTGGAGCGCGTTCAGAAGCGCGATCTTCCGAATTTTTTCCTTGGTTTCTTTTGAAGTCAAGGTTGGCCACTTGATTTCTGATAGTTAGTTAGATTTCTCTTTCCACAAGGTATTTGGCGAATGCCTTCAGTTTCTCTTTTGAGTCTGAGGGCAGGAGCTTGTCAATCTCTTTCCAACCCTTTTCGATGAGGCTTCTGGCGAACCACTTTGCGTATTTTACGGAGCCGTACTTCTTGATTATGCTGATCGCTTCGCTTCTTAGTTTTTGATCGGTTGTGTGCATGTCCAATATTTCGAGCAACCTCTTCTTGTCTGTGGTCTCGGCTTTCTCCAGTGTGTGAATCACCATTAAGCTTCGTTTTCCTTCGGTGATGTCTTGACCGAGCCCGCCTTTCCTTTCGGCGAACTCCTCTCCAACCAGGTCTAGGACATCGTCTTGTATCTGGAAGGCTACTGCGATCGTCTCAGCAAACGTTCCAAACCTCTCAACCGTGTCGTCGCTGGCCCCAGCCAAAACCGCGGCCATCTTTGCTGACATCCTGGCCAAGGTTCCAGTTTTGTAGGCGCACATCTGAAGGTACTGTTTCTCGTTCGCCTTAGCTAATCCCTTGTGCCACGCGATGTCCATCGCCTGTCCAAAGCTTAAGCGGATCATCTCTTGCACGTAAATTTCGTAAATTCTGTTTTGTTTCACCAATGAAATTTTGTCTTTGTTTTTGATTAAGGCTAGCAGTGGCAGGTAATACATTACGTTTCCAGTGTTGATGGCGATGTCTAGCCCGAACAATTTGTATGTGCAAGGTTTTCCTCTTCTAATTTCAGAAGCGTCCTCAACATCGTCGATCATTAAGGTTCCGTTGTGAACAACCTCTGGAATTATGGCGAATTCTAAGAGTTTCTCTGGTTTCGCGCCGAGAGCCTCGCAAACAAGAAGGAAGAGGTTGGGTCTCCACCTTTTGCCGCCTCTGTCCAAAAACTCCCATAGTGGTTCGGCTATCGCCTTGTTTATGGTTTGGGCATTGTACTCGTATCTGGGTGGACCAAGCGTGAAGATCAGTGAATCCTTATTGTATTTCCTCGGAATGTACCTCTCTATCATTTCATCAATAACCGAAATCTTCTCTTCGAGAATCTTTTCAATTTCTCTTTTCAAACAATCTCCTCATTCGGTAAATGTTAAATGGATCATGCCTTTCTCCTAGCGTATAGTTCCGGATGAAAGCCCCGTGCCTGCAACCACTCAGCAGTTTTTCCGACTACTACAACCGGGACCTCTCTAAGTCTCTGTATGGATTCTGCTCCAGCAAGAAACATGGAGTTTCTCAACTCCTCAATCTTGAAACGGAGCGTCTTTTTCACCTCTTCCGAGCTTTTGGTGGCGGGGCGCAAAACCGGCAA
>CAYGCU010000091.1:0-3742 GCA_964348475.1 uncultured Candidatus Bathyarchaeia archaeon | reverse complement strand
GTGCACACGAAGAGAACTTTCATGTTTTTTCATCATGGTCCTAGGTGTCCTATTACTGTTTGGGCTAGCACCGTTTTCAGTCCAGCTTCCACCAGCGTTTCTCGCGCCTTCCTCATCTCCGCCACAGACGGTCTCTCCATACCAAGTCGACGAAAGGTAGGAAAATAGTCTAGGAGACAAACCTGAATTTCCGAGTTTATCCTGGCTATTCTTTCACCCATCTCCCGGATCTCGTCCAAAGTTATGAGGTATCTGTTGTAAGGAATACCTACTCCAACGAACAGAGGCTCAGGGTAATACGTGTCAATAATGTACTCGGTGACCTCCCAGGCATTTTGCACGTACCGTTCAGCAAGCTTTCGGTCAGCGATTCCTGTTATTTTCATGAAGGTTTCGGTTCTCAGTCCCTTCAAGTCCGGACCGACATCTGTCACTCCAACCTCCACCAGACGATCCATGTAATCCGGCGTCAAAACCGTCGCGTTCGTGTCTAGGTGCAGTTGGGCGCGCACATCCGGATTTAACCGCCGCAACTCCTGAAAGAACCGTGTCAGCCAAGCTCGGTTGAGTGTGGGCTCTCCGCCGGATATGGCCATGCGGTCCAATCCGTATCGGTTGCGTTGGGCCGTCAAAATTTCCGCGGCGTCTAATGGCTTCAGAGCCGGCGTCATATTATCATAGGTGACCGTGTAGTTCTGGCACTGGGGGCAGCGCAAGTTGCAGCCATGGGCAAAGCAAGCTACTTCCGCGTAGTAACGGTTACTCTTTTTCACCCACCATGGTGTGCCGACGCCTCCAACCGGGTGAGGTTGAAAGCCGGAAACCCTTCGAAGCGGCATATAATCTTTAGGCAAGGTCAGGCTGACATTCATTCCGTCTCGAACAGCCGTCACACAAGCCGGCCTAGGCTCCCCATCAACCAGCAAAGCACAAGCGTAACATCCACCAGTCTCACAGGGAGCAAAAACCTTGGACTCGCCCGGAAACTTTCCAAACTCTAAACCCAGAAGTTCTAAGGCACGCCTAAGGGTGACTCGCTCCGGAACCGCAAAACGGTCGCCGTCAACCACGATCGTAACCTGCTTTCGAGGGATGGTGTCCCTCACGCGCTCAATCGCCCTGTAGGGGCAAGCCACGTAGCAAACTCCGCAGTCAATGCAGGCGGTTTCAAAGCGCTCTATGCTGGGCTTTCCAACCCCGGGACAATAGAAATACTCGGTGCAGAAACCGCAATCCCTACACTCTTTCGAAATTCTGCGACAAACACAAAAAGAAGAAGACACAATCAAAACTCCAAATTCTGTACATTCCTCTTGTACAGAAGACAAGGAACTTTTATTGAGGTTTTCTTACATCTCGGAGAGTATTCTCGGCAGTTCTTTGAGAGAGTTGATGGCGCGCATAGGTTGCTCAACAGGTGACATAATTTTTTCAGGATGGCGGTCATTCCAGCGAAAAAGAATGGTTTTGATGCCGACCTGGTTTCCTCCAAGAACATCTTTGGATACTCTGTTGCCGACCATCACAGCTTCTTCGGGCTGAACATTCAACGCTTTTAAAGCCGTCAAAAATATCCTTTCATCCGGCTTCGCAAACCCTGCATCAACGGAAGTGATTATAAAGTCAAAATACCGTTCTAATCCAACTCTCCTCAAGGCAATTCTCACATGTTCTTCCCGGGAGGTAACAGTATTCGTTATTATTCCAAGCTTGTATTTTCTCTTCAACTTCCGCAAAACTTCATCTACGTAGGGAAGCTTCCGCAATTCCACCTCCCACAAGTGCTTGCCCACCCAACGTTCCTCTGCAACAAGCGTATCGCCAAGATCAAAGAAAATTGCTCGTATCAACTTCGCCTCTCCACCCAGCTAAATGTAAACCCAACCGAGTTTCCAACATCCCCCATTAATCATTTATCCTCACCAAAAAATTCCTCAAGTTTCCTTGTCTCCGGTCTGCTCAGAACTTCCGCACACCTCCTCGGATCCAAACCTCTAAAATCCAGTTTAAGCGTCACCAAGAGCCTCTGAACACCCTTTGCCAAACGCGGAGCCACTAGCACCCCACGAACCTCACGACTCACCGTAGCCTTAACAGAGTCCACATACTTCGCCAACTGCAAAGCAGCCTCCTTACCAGCCGTCTTCCTTTTGATCTCAATAACCACAAATCTTCCATCCGTGTCAATTCCGTAAATGTCTACAAATCCAGGTTCAACTTTCTTCTCATAGGCAATCGGCTTAAAACCAGATTCCAAAATCTCTGGTTCAAGCAGAATTGCCCTCTGCATGTCCTCCTCGCTCGCGTAAAGCGAAAACTTCCCCCTGTCAACCAAACTGAGAGCTGAAAGCAGGTAAACGTGATCAAAAAACACCCTTACCGACTCTGAAGGCTTCCTCCGAACAGCTCTAACCTCTAAAACATCGTCAGCCAAACGAGTCTCAAACAAACAGCCAGGCGGCTGCCAGTTCACAGGCTCATATCCGGCGGGTCGATGAACCAGCACCGAGCCATCCTCCTTGATCATAACGATCCGCTCGCCAGGCTCCAGCTTCGAACTCGCCCTACCCCGATACTCCACCCAACAGTTCCCAACTATGATTAGAGCCTTACGCTCCGAAAGCGCGTTTCTGACGAACTCCGCCGCCTCTTCAACGGTCGGATTTTCCAGAGCCACGAGAGGCTTTCGACTCGACACTTAACTCGCCAACAACCTTTAGAAGCCGAAGAACACAGATAAAACTTCTGAAGAGCCATGGTGGCATGGAACAAAAAACGCGAAGTCATGCACCACTACAACTCCTTAGCCGCCGTCTACGACGCCCAATATGGTGAGGAACAAGACGCAAAGATGAAGGCGGCATTAAGCAGCATAGACCTCGGAAAAGACTGCCTTGTTTTGGATGCTGGCTGTGGAACTGGCCTGTTCTTCAAACATGTAGGGGGGCTCTTAAAACTTCTCGTAGGCATTGACATATCGTCAAAAATCCTGAAGGAGGCGAAAAAATACGCGAAACAACTTCGCACAGTAGCCGTCGTTCGCGCCGACACCGACTTCGCACCCTTCCAAAACGATGTTTTCGACGCAACTTTCGCCATAACCCTTTTGCAGAACGTGCCGGATCCCTTAGTGACGCTTCGTGAAATGAAGAGGGTTAGCAAGGACCGTGCGTTAATTGTTACCACAGGATTGAAAAAGGAGTTCTCTCGAGAAGCCTTCGCGAAGCTGCTCCAGAAAGCGGGGCTAGGAGTCTCAGTCATAGAATCAAGTGGTGAACTGAAGGGACACATCTCTGTATGTAGGAAGGTCGAAGAGAAAACACTTAAAAGAACGCTTCGGCTCGTATAGGACGAGGACTGAAAATGCCAACGCACGGAGCCTTATCAAAAGCGGGAAAAGTCAGATCACAGACTCCAAAAATCGAAGCCACTCCAAAAAAAAGCCGAATTCCCAGATTACGGTGTCGACGCAACTACGAGAAAAGGGTGATTCTCCAGCGGAATTCCGGCCAGAACTGGGGTGGCCGTAATCGGAGAAGGCGAAGAGGGCGGCGGCGGTAGCCTCAAGATTCCAATTCAAACTTTCTAGCTGATCTGTTCGAAGTTTTAGGTTACCACACCCATGCGGTGTAGCTCGTCTCGGAGGCCATCCCTCGTTTGTTTCAGTCTCTGTCTCTGTTCCACATACTCGTCGCCGCTTATCTTGCCAGCTTTAAATTCGTTGTCAAGTTTCTCCATTTGG
>CAYGCU010000090.1:0-3756 GCA_964348475.1 uncultured Candidatus Bathyarchaeia archaeon | reverse complement strand
AGCCGGGGTGGCAGAGTGGTAAAGCTGTTCCACACATGCGCTGGCCTCGAGATCCTCTACTGTTGAGATAGGGGCTGAGAAGAGTTAGCCAGTGGCTCTTGCGGGCCTCATGGGTTCAAATCCCATCCCCGGCGCCATCCTTAGGTTCGTTTTCTCACAGGGGTTTTCCTCAAGGGTTTTCTTTTGAGTTGGGTGCCACAGACCTCGCAAAGGTTGGGCTTGTAGTCGGGGGGATATTTTCGGTGACAGGCTGGGCAGTACAGGATCCAGTGCAGTTTAAAGCGTATTCCAAAGGTCATGAGCGACGTGAAGTTCACGCCTATCTGGTTGGCCACGTTCTGGATGGAGTAGTCGTCCGTAACAATGTGCGGGTCGTGGCCTGCGCTCTTGAGTTCGAGAGCGAGAGCCAAAACCTGCTTGTCAACGTCGGAGAGGAAACGTATGTCTCCAACCGTTTTGGAAGCTTGCTTGACTCTGTTAAGAAAACGGGTTTTCGGCTTCCTGATCCTTAACCTGCCACTCTCTCTAGCGGTGTTAAACCTCACCCAAGGCAATGAGTTTGAGATGAGCTCTTTTCTAACCATAGGTACCGAGTACTGCTCTTCGTCGACTGAGGAGGGGTCAAAGCCAACGATAAAAGCAGAGGTATCTAAGACGATGACACTTTTTTTCGCCGTCAGACTCTTTCGCCTCTTGGGAAGAGAAGCCTCGCTTTCAGACGGCGGTAAAAATCGCCGTCAAACCGGACAAAAGAGGACTTGTACTTAGACTTTGTAATCGTTATGTGTTTCTTGTTTGTACGCATTTCTGTTTGGTAGTGGCCGTCCACAACTACTGCCGCCCTCTCCGGCTTTACAAGCTCAATGCCTACCGTGGACTTTGCGGAGAAGACGATTGGGTGAAACACGGTGAGCGGACAGATAGGGGTCAAAACGAGAGCTTCAAGTTCAGGGTCCAACACTGGTCCACCACCCGACAAGGAATATCCTGTTGACCCAACCTGAGAAGCGACAACCACGCCGTCCGATCGGCACTCCGCCACTGCCAAGCCGTCCCTCCACACCCTAGTGTGCAGTAGCTTAGCCGGGGTGCGCGACGTGATGAACACCTCGTTTAAAGCGTCAGGCAGTTTCTCCCTCCCTATAAAGGAGGAGAGCTTTGTGTAACGTTCGAGAGCAAACTTTCCTTCTAGGCACCTGTCCACGGCCTCTAATGCTTCTTCTGGTGTTGCCTCTGTCAGGAAGCCGCGTTCACCCATGTTGATGGCTAAGATGGGAGGCTCAGGCTTGGGAATCCTGAGGCAGGTTCTAAGGATTGTGCCGTCGCCGCCTATCGTGATGATCAAATCCACCTTCATCTCTTCCAGCCTCAACGCAGAGGCTGTCTTCTTAATGTGTTTCGCCAAAGTCGGCTCGAGGAACACCGAAACCCCCTTATCCTCTATGTGTGGCATCAGTTTCTTTGCGAGTTTCACCGCGTTTTTCTGGTCAATGCGCGCGACTAAACCCACAACCTTAAACAACAGGGCCACCACATATCCTTATATCGGTGACTTAATTAAAACGATTCACTATTGTAAAAGTTGCTGCGTGAGACGAGGCGAAGAGCATGAGCAAACCCATGGAATTAGGAGCACTGAGGGTTGGCAGCTACGTGATTGTAGATGATGAGCCCTGCCGCATCGTCGGTTACACCAAGTCTAAGCCTGGAAAACACGGATCGGCAAAGGCACGGGTCGTTGCCATCGGTGTGTTCGATGGGGCGAAGAAGAGTTTTGTAAAGCCGGTGAACGCGCAGGTTGAGGTGCCCATTATTGAGAAGAGAGGTGGTCAAGTTATAGCGTTGTTGCCAGCCTCAGTTCAGGTTATGGACTTGGAGACGTACGAGGTGTTTGAAGCCCCGATTCCCGAAGAGGAAAAGCTAAAATCAAAGCTTGCCTCTGGCGTGGAGGTTGAATACTGGCGCATCCTTGGCAGAACAAAGATAATGAGGACAAAAAGCTAGTTTTCATCGGCTTTGACGTCGCGTCTTGATCATTTTTAAATAACGTTATGTTGTTAGTGTACCCTGTAATTTATGAGGTGAAAACCTTGAATCTTGTGAACCAGGTAAAACTACGACGGGGAATGAGTGTAGGCGAGCTGACCGACGAGATGAGAGCGTGCGGCGTGCTCGGCGCCGGAAAGATCGGAAAAGCAGTCGAACTGGCGGCTGAAATGTTTGGTGACCCGGATTACACGGTTTTCTTGACAATCGCTGGACCGCTCGTTCCTGGCGGTCTCAGAAGGGTCATCGCGGATTTGATTGATCTGGGACACGTGGACGTGTTGGTTACCACTGGGGCTAATATGGTGCACGACATGGTGGAGGCACTGGGCTACCGACACCTGCAAGGCACTTTCATGGCTGAAGACGCGAAGCTCAAGGATGAAGACGTTGGCAGAATTGGTGACATCTACGTTGAGCAAAAAGTGTTCAGGGAGTTGGAAAAGTGGGTGTACAAAATCCTTGAAGAAATTCCGGAAGAAAAGAGACGCCGCATCTCAGTGGCGGAACTCCTTTGCGAAGTTGGAAAACGCATTAAGGATCCACAATCAATACTGGCCGTGGCGGCGAGAAAGAACGTTCCTATCGTGTGTCCTGCCTTCGCAGATTGCGCAGTCGGCTTCAACCTGTGGGTATTTGGGCAAGACAAAACGCTGCAGATTGACCCTCTTTTAGACACTTCTACACTTATGGATAAGGTGTTTGAAGCCAAGAAAGCGGGCATCATCATTCTTGGAGGGGGATTTCCGAAGCACTTCGCGTTGTATGCAAACACGTTTCGAGAGGGAGTTGACTGCGCCATTCAGATAACTATGGATAGGCCGGAGCCGGGAGGCCTAAGTGGGGCTCCTCTGGAAGAGGCTATAAGCTGGAGCAAGATTAAGCCAGAGAGTAAGGCGGTGACGGTTATTTGCGACGTCACAATAGCTTTTCCTCTTATAGTGGCTGCGGCCATGGAAAAGATTCATTAAGGAGTCTAAAGGCGTCTCTTTTGGAGCCAATGATGCAAGAAGAGCCGTCGGATCTGTGAAGACTTCCCTTATGAAGGCTGAGGCTTCACATTCCAATTGCAGATGTTTTAAAGGAAGTTTTTGAGCGAGGATAGAATTTTTTCCTCTTCTTCGGCGATTTCTAAAAGGTTCTCTTTAATTTCGATGGTGTTTTTTGGATTTGACGGGATGTCTCTTATTAGGTGAGCAACTTTGGTCCATTTTTCTCCCACCTGATGATATTGTTCACCAAGATCTGCTACTTCTTTGATGTCGAGGTGTTCACTTGCTTCTTTCAGAAATTTTGAGTAGAGGTATCTGAAACATCCGCCACCTGTTCCGTCTTTTTCCAACATAATGTATGTAACTTTATAAAGTTGTTGGAATGGGAGTTTTCCCGGCGGATATTCTTTAGGCCACTTCCCTATTTTATTGGCGAAATGTTGTATTCCTTTTGTTCCAAGGTTCTTTATCGGCGGTTCTAACATTGTTTCAACGGTCTTGCTGATGCTTTTCTTTATCGCCTTGTCCAGTGAAGTTAGTTCTGATGGGAACTCAAAAATGAACCATTTGTTTTCTGGAGGGAAAGGCTTAAACTTCGAAGCCCTCGCTTCTTCAAGTTCTTTTAAAGTTGCAGTTTGCAGTTTTTTGAGATTTGTGTCGGCTATGTAGACGACGCCTTTATTCTGATTTATCCCAGCGACCACGATCACATGGCCGC
>CAYGCU010000089.1:0-3760 GCA_964348475.1 uncultured Candidatus Bathyarchaeia archaeon | reverse complement strand
GACTGCAAAGAATTTGTTTCCATATCTCTTGGTGGCGGCAATGGCTACGACTCCCGAACCGGTTCCAAGATCGAGAAGGAGATTACCATCGGCTTCCAGGTCGATTGCATCGAGCAGTTTTGAGATGGGAACGTTCAGGTTTTCCAAACGTTGATAGATGTCGTTTGTGTTGGATGATAAAGCCGTTTTTTCATAGGAGTCGCAAACGCACTTTTTCAAGTTTCTGGGAGAACAGGCATCCAAAAGCATTCCCGAATATTGTAACTGAGAACGACATTAAAAAATGCATGGATTGCTGAGCTTTTAAATAAGGTGAGCTTTAATATTGAATCCAAAGACTGGCCATGTGCATTAAGATCATGAAGGAGCAGGTAGGTTGAAACGGATAATTTTTGGAACAGACGGTTGGCGAGGAGTGATTGCCCAAGATTTTACTTTTGACAATGTTAGAGTAGTCGCCCAAGCCATAGCTGACTACCTGAAAACTAGAGGCTTAGACCACAAGGGTTTGATTGTTGGGTATGACACACGGTTTCTGTCAGATATGTTTGCAAGAAGCCTTGCTGAGGTGGCGGCCAGCAACGACATTCCGGTTCTTTTAGCTTCGAAACCAACTCCGACGCCCATGGTGTCCTTTACCGTGAAGAACCGAAACGCGGGCGGAGGCGTGGTCATCACTGCCAGCCATAACCCGTCTATGTACAGTGGGATAAAGTTTAAGCCGGAGTACGGTGGGTCAGCCCTCACGCAGATTACCAAAGAAATTGAGAGTTTTCTTTATAGGAGTCCTGTGAAGTACGATGAGGAAAAAGTGAAGCGTTACGTTAGGGAAGAGGATTTTGAAGCTGATTATCTTGACAGAATAAAAAGTCTGGTTGATTTACAGCTTATTGGAGAGGCTGGTTTTAAAATCGTTGTTGATGCCATGCACGGGGCTGGAGATAGGATCATTGAGAGATTGTTGTCAGCTACGAAATGTCGGCTAAAGAATATTCGTTTCAAACCTGACCCGATGTTTGGTGGGGTGAAACCTGAACCCATCCTCCAAAACCTACAGCCCCTGATTGACACGGTGATTGGGTGGAGCGCCGACATCGGGTTGGCCACGGACGGAGACGCGGATAGGTTCGGGGTGATCACGTCGAAAGGAGAGTTTGTCTCGCCCCACGAAACTTTTGCGCTACTAATTCTGCATCTGCACAAGAACAAGGGTTGGAAGGGTGGGGTGGTTAAAACAGCGTCCGTGTGTAACATTGTGTCCAGGGTGGCTGAGAAGCTGGGCTTACCTGTCTACGAAACGGCAGTGGGCTTCAAAAACATATGTGAGCTAATGCTTAAAGAGAACATTCTCATCGGCGGAGAGGAAAGTGGAGGCGCTGGCTTCAAAAATCATGTGCCAGAGCGCGACGGGATACTGGGGTCTCTCTTTATCCTGGAGATGATGGCGATGGGAGAAAAAGGCATTGACGAAATTTTGAAGGAGCTGAAAGAAGAGTTTGGCGAGGTGCACTATGATCGAATCGACCTGTCGTACGACAAGCCTAACCGCATGGAACTTGTCCCTAGCCTACAGTCCAACCCGCCGCGCCAAGTGGGTGACCTAAAGGTGAATAGAGTCAGCACTTACCGTGGGGTTGAGATTGTCAACGGAATCAAGTTTCACTTCGCTGACCAACGGAGCTGGCTTCTGATAAGGGCTTCGGAAACGGAACCTATCATGAGGATTTATGCAGAGGCAACTAGCGACGACGTGGTTCAACGATTGCTGAGACAAGGGCAGCGGTTGCTGGAAAGCGGCGGCTAAGGATCAGAGGAGACTGCTTTTCTCCTCTTTAAAGCGCGTATGAGATTTGACGCCTCCGAAGCAGATTTTGCATGGGCAACCTTCTTGACTTTTTCTAAAGTCAGTCGAGCTTCACAGCGAGGGCATCTTCTTGTTTTCTGAGTGGTTTTAGCCAGCAGGAGTTGCCCACACCTGTAGCAAACGATCACTAGGTACATTTGAAGTGCCTCGCTAGCCGAAAAGTTTTTCCTCAATACCGTTTTAATTGCTGTAAGAGGATGCTAATAAATGAGCAGTGTCTCCCTTATTGACCTCGCGATCAAGTATTTTAGACGGAGAGGTTACAAGATAGAGAAGAACGCGATTTTAGAAGGGCTTTCCGGACTCCCGCGCAGCTTTGACCTCGTTATTCGTAAGGGTGAGGAACGACGCTTAGTTTGGATCAGAGACTGGAAACGAACGGTTGGCGTCAACATGGTGATAAACATGGACAAGGCTTCGGCAGATGTTGGCTTTCCAAACCCTTTAATGGTTTCTGGAAAGTTCAGCGGACACGCCAAGGCATACGCCAACCGCCGAGGCGTCACGTTATTCACAAAACGTCAAATCCTGCGGGGACTAGGGTAGACTAAAAATCTTTTAGAAAATCCTGTAGTCGCCCTTCTCTTTCCAGCTTTCCTAACCAGTCCACTATGCCTACGCCACGTTTTCTTTTTCCCTCTAAAACCGAGACTATCTCTTCCACCACTTCTTCGATTCTCTTACGACTAACATTGATTTCACACACTTTTTCAGAGCCGCAAGCATGTACAGCCTCCCAAAGACAAACATCCAAAATTTCGGCGGCTAAGTTTTCCCAAAGTTTTCTTTCCGTAAACCCGCGGTTCTCCATCGTCTCTTTCAGCTCTTCTGGATCCCGCCTGAGAACAAAGACAACGTGAACATCTTTGGCTGGCAAAACGTCCACGGCGTAATGGCCGTCGATAATGACATCTCGCTCAGAACCCCCTATGATCTTTTGGACTCGTTCTGAAACCTTCTCTGTATCAGCGATTAGAGTTCCTCTGGCTTTGTCAACGCCGCTGGTCAGCTTTTCTCGCTTAACGAGTTTTGTTAGGTCGATGTGGGCGGCGTTTAGTCTGGAGGCTAAGAGGTGGGAGACAGCTGTTTTTCCCACTCCGGGAGTTCCTGCGATTAAGATGACTCGCTTAAACTTATTCACCTCTTTAGACAAGTCTTATCTATCTTCTCATCTGTGATAAAAAATTTCATGTGGTGCTCCGGCCGGGATTTGAACCCGGGTCGGCGGCTTTCTCCCAGTTGTTAACGACGAGAGGCCGCTATACTTGACCGGACTATACTACCGGAGCCCGAACTAGGCTATTCTACTTGCGTTTCCGGTATATAGCTACTCGGTCCTTGTCGCTGTATCGGACATGTTCAAATCCTGCTTCTATCAATTTTGTTTCTTCCTCCAGGTTTTTGGCGTGCGTGTTGTTGTTGGGCCCCGAAAAAGTAACAACAACACCCGTGCGTTTCCGCAAAGATCTGTTGACATGCGTGCGCGAAGACCGCGCGCGCAGTTCTGTCACGAGATTGGTCAAGATGAAGATTGTGTGGACGTTGAACGGAAGCTGGAAGATGGTTCAATGGCAAATGAACTCAGTATCCTGATAGTTCTACCAACAGACATCTATGAAAAAGCACGAAGAAAATTCAATGCATGCATGCATACTAAAAGGTAAAGGTAGAAGCCACTTTTTCTTCTCTAAATTCACCAGTTGATTGGAATTTCATTACAGAATCCACAAATGGGGCAACGGATAACGATGTTGCTAACCTGTCCATGGTTTATCCCCTCTACTAATGTGGCTCTGCAATTACCGCATAGCAAATGCATGCATCATATGATTTAGTCTTGTTGACGTAACCGAAGAACTAACAGAATTTTGCAAGATGATCAAAGTTACAAATTTA
>CAYGCU010000088.1:0-3762 GCA_964348475.1 uncultured Candidatus Bathyarchaeia archaeon | reverse complement strand
TTGAAGCAGATTTCCATAACTTTCCTAAACCTATCTGCCGTGGCTTCTTCTAGGATGTCGATGGGATTTAGGATGCTACAGTAAGATGGCAAAACATTATTCAATGCTTGAACGGTTTCGCTACTTAAGGGCGAAAGCTTCCCACCATTAGCGATGAGGAAATCAGTTGCCATAATCCCAGGTCCGCCAGCGTTGGTGATAATGGCGAGTTTTGAACCTTTGGGGTTCGGCTGCATTGCCAACGCTTCTGCACAGTTAAAAAGATCATTTATTGCTTTAACACGAACGACTCCGACGCGTCTGAACGCGGCATCATAAACAGCGTCTTCTCCGCACAGGGCACCAGTATGAGACAATGCAGCCTCTGCACTTTCTCGAAACTGTCCTGCCTTCACTACCACGACGGGCTTAGCTCTGGCAAACCCCCTCGCTGCACTCATAAACTTCCGTGCGTCCTTGATAGATTCCACGTAAAGCACAATGCTTGTTGTCTGCGCGTCAGTCCCGAAGTAGTCAATTAGATCTCCGAAATCGACATCTAGCTGTGACCCTGTCGAAACCACAGCGCTAAATCCCACATGGGCCTCCGAAGCCCAGCCCAACACCCAAGCGCATAACGCTGCACTTTGCGAAATGAATGCTATCTTCCCAGAATTGGCTGTTTTGTCCGCAAAAGTTGCGTTAAGCTTTATTCTTGGTCGCATCACTCCAAGGCTGTTGGGTCCAACAATGCGCATATTATAACGATTTTTGTATTCAAGAATTTGTTTTTCAAGAGCTTCACCTTCCTCTCCAGTTTCTTTAAAACCTGCTGAAACAATAATTACTCCTGAAACCCCGGCTTTCCCGCACTCGTCAACAATCTGCGGAACGGTGTGCGCTGGAGTTGCTACTATCGCGAGATCTATTTGCCATGGGATTTTCAGTATATTTGGATACGCAGTTATGCCCTGCACCGTGGGTCTGAAAGGGTTGACGGGATAAACAACTCCCTTGTATCCAACTCCAATCAGATTTCGAAGCAATCGAGCGCCTACAGAATTCTCTCTATCGCTTGCTCCGATGACGGCTATTTTTCGGGGATTGAAGATTTTATCGAGGTTTTCAGTGCCCACCCTTGAGGTTTCCTCCCCTTCCACAGAACTTACTCTTCTACATGTGATATTTGTAATACGTGCTTTTTAAGATTCTTAAAGAGGTCTTCGTGTACTTTTAGCGTTAACAAATATATTCCTTTCAAATCTTCCAAAGATGAAAAGCGACAAAATCATGCGCGCTACCTAGAGTGCTCACTCAATTTTCGCTTTTCTTCACAATCATGTTTCTCAGGGTTCCGATTTTCTCGATTTCCACCTCAACCGTGTCTCCTGGCGAAAGATATCTGGGATGAGGTTTCATGAAGGCGGCTACGCCTGCAGGGGTTCCAGTTGCGATGACGTCGCCCGGTTCCAGCGTCATCACGCGGCTAAGCTCGTGAACCACCTCGTAGACGCTGAACACCATGTTCCGTGTGGAGGAGTTTTGCCTCAGTTCTCCGTTCACCCTTGTGCGTATCCACAGGTTGTCTGGGTTTGGAATCTGCTTTGCGAGGGTAATGCACGGTCCCATGGGAGCAAAGGTGTCGAAGCTCTTCCCCCTCGTCCATTGTTTATCTCCAAACTGGATGTCGCGGGCGGAAACATCGTTGAAGGCCGTGTATCCGAAGACGTGCTTTTCAACGTCTGAAATCGGTATGTTTTTGCCTCTCCGCCCTATAACCACGGCTAGCTCCGCTTCGTAGTCTAACTCTTTCACAAAACTGGGATAGACTATGAATCCGTTGGGACCAATGATAGCCGTTCTAGGCTTCATGAAGATTATAAGGTCTTTAGGTATCTTTGCCCCCTGCTCTTCAGCGTGGTCTTTATAGTTCAAGCCCAAGCAGATAATCTTAGGCGGAGAAGGAACAGGAGCCAGAAGAGTGGCATCGTCCATTTTTAGCGTTGCCTTCCTCCTCACGTCTTCTGGCGAAGTGCGCATCAACTCCTCTGCGGCAGTGGCACCTTCCACTCCAAGCGATATCAGTCCCTCTAAGTCTGGTGGAAGAGGATACCTCAAAGCCTTTGAGAGCACTGGTAAGCACACAACCTTCTCGTTGATCAGGAAACCGTAGGATTCAATGTCAGAGTGGAGATAGCGAACCAGTTTCAACTCTCTTGACCTGCCAGCGTGTCTCCTATGATAGAAGCCCCAGTGGAAATTTTTCATACCCACTACTCAAGTAGCACCAGCCCGTAGTAGTTGGGGGTCTCGTCCTTACTCTTAAGGGTCTTTATCGGAAGCCCCAGCTTCTCAACGGTGGCATAGACATCTATGCCCAAAGCCTGCATTGACGGTCTCGCCTTTGCTGGAAACTTGCAGGGATCTGGAAAGGTGCAGGTTTCGCAGAGGTAGCACTCAGCCAGCGCAAAGGCGAAGTGATAACCATCGTAGAAGGCTTCCATTTCTATCTTATAGGTTATCTCTTGCAACCGCTTGGCATCACGCGTGCGTACAAGTATGCCGCGGCTGTACCTCCGCAAGACTTTCTCAGCTTCCCATGGCATAAGTGCCTTTGGAGCAGATGGACACGACCAGCTTTTCCCCCAGTCCTCGCAGCCGTACATGCACTTCAAAATGGTTCTTGGATCAAACACTAGATCCTGAACCGACACTGTCTTTACATTCTCAGCTCCCATTTCAAGGGCCATGTGAACATATTTTTCCAGTTCTCCCATGGTCTCACCGCATTTTGAAGAATACTGAAGATAACGCCACTTCACATTATAAGGGTTAACGGTGAAACAAAGCTCTTAGAAGGGTAAGTGTTGATTTCAGGTCTCTACACGTCTAAAATCAAAAACAGAACGAAACTAGTGACAAAAGCGATCAAAGCCGGAGGCACCACTTCTTTAAAGAAATCTTTGATGTCTGTATTAAAAAACTTGGCTGAAAGCGCGACGCAGGGATGCACTGGAGTGAGAACATAACCAAGGAAAATGCTGAAAAACATAATTGCGAAAACCGGAGCAGACATGTTGCCAAATTTTGTGGCAAATATAGGGATAATAATGGCAGCAGGTAACTGTATCCTTCCAGTTGCAAAGCCAAGCATAAATCCTATAGTTACGCAAAGAATTTCAGGAGTTATCTGAACTTCCGCTATCAGTTCTGGAATGCTCGAGGTCTTAAACACATTGTAAAAGACTATCATTCCTATGATTATTAGGGCAAAATCCCAAGGCTTTGACTTTCTAAAAATTTTGAAAAAATCTTTCAACCCGATTTTTCCAATAGCTATTACTAAGGTTAAGCTTGTCGCTACTCCGATTAGTGTGGCTACTTCTTTAATTAATCCTGGAAGTAATGTTTTGATTGAAAAATCCAAAAGAGGCGCGATCAAAATCACAGTTAAAGGGGTAAGCAGTTTTTTCAAAGAGAATTTTTCTTCGTATTTCATTCGTCCACGAACGCTTCGCAGGAAGAAAGAATATCCGAGTGCCAAGGAAAAAACCAGAAATGATGCGAGATAGGGAAGAACCTGATAAATGTCAAGACTAGCCAATTTAATAGAAACTATGAGCGCAGGGGCAAGAGGGTAAACCAGATACAAGATGTGCCGAAACCACACGTTCAGTCCTGTTTTCTTCTCTTGGGGCACGCCCTCTCCAGCCTTCTCAACTACGGGTGCGGAAAGAAGGGCGCCTCCGGGCATTGGAAGCATTCCGACTAATGCAGGGGAAA
>CAYGCU010000087.1:0-3782 GCA_964348475.1 uncultured Candidatus Bathyarchaeia archaeon | reverse complement strand
ATCTTTTTTGAAGGCAAGCTGGGCGATCACGCTCTGCTTCGCCCGGATTTTCTCCTCAAACCTTCTGACTACCAGTTTGTCTTCAAGGTTCTCCACGCTTTCTTCCAGAGCTCTTTCTTTTTCATTCAAAATCGCCAGAATACGCTCAAATTTCTTCTTAATTTTCTCGTCCCGAAGCTTTCTCGACTCATCCTCTGATTTAACGCTCATACTATTTTCCACTCAATTATGCTATGAAAAGAAAAAATAAATACATTGTGTAGCCAAAATCTGAATTGAATCTTCTCTTAGACAAGACCAAAATGTAGAAACGCGCTCGCCCTGAACTCCGACGCAAATTCTAAGGGTATGTACACACACGCATTATTAGAATCCTGCGCGCGCATAGTGGTTAACTTAATCCAGGCGTGCGCACCAGTCTTGGATACACATGACAGAAGAAGAAAGGGGATAGTTATTCTTCTATTACCCTGATTGTGTCACTGCCTTCAAATGGGATTCCGCTTATTTCTCCAGTTATGGTCAGTTTGGCTTCTCCAACATTTAATAAGTCAATTATCAGAGCTCTATCAAATTTAACCGTCAAATCTTGAATACCATCATCGTCATGGTCTCCAACAGTTGTAGAAGCTCCAACATCAGCTGGAATAGAATCATTCAACAGAATTGACGAAACATCAGTGTCACCAACTTTGTAGCCAGTTGGAAGCTCGATATAAGCAGTAATCCATTTTCCTCCACTTTTCAGATTTAAAATGTTAGGATTTATGTCAACTACAGCACGGATTGGGTATACTATACGACCATAGGATTGAATTGTTAGAAACTTGACTAAAGGATTCGCAAAGGATACCGCGAGTCCAATTCCAAGAGACACAAATCCCATAACAGCTAAAACCAAAGGAACTTTTTTCACAGAATCTCACTCCTAGCTTCCAACTGAATCAGTTCACTATAGAAAAGTTCTCCCTTAAATTTTTAATGCACCCTGAAACGAAATACAAAGCAAATGCTCGCGCGCCGACATCGTTGTTTCGATGCGCGCGCACCGAAACCCCAGTGGATCCTAACCTTGAATCCTTTTACAGGCTTACAATATTCCTTCTACCCTCTATCGCGCGCGCACAGTTCAGCCGAGATAGAACTCTTGTCCCCAAATTATTAATACAACATGATGTACATGATGAACTCGGTATGTAATTGAGAGAGGAGGTGAATTTTATGGCCAAATGTCCCAAATGTGGAATGGAAGTGTCTAATCCCAGAAAGACCTGGAAAATGGCTGGCAGACCAGACAAGAGTGGCAAGAGAACTGAGCTTACTATAGGACTCTACGATCATTGTGGAAAGTCCTTTAGATCCGTCCTGAACAAAAGGAAAATCTAGAGTTCAACCACATCCAATCAAACTTTCTATTTTCTTTTCGGTAAAGCCGGTTTCAAGAGTCCTGAATCCAGCTCGCAATATGTCGGTTTAGAGAATATTTTGTGATTCGCAAATATGGATATATTTTCTCTCTTCAGCATCTTAATTGAAGAGGACTCGGGAGATGTGGAACAAGAAGGTGCAATTTCGCTTCTGCTATCCGTCTTCTATTTTTGGTGTTTACGACACTGGTGATGGAGTGATATATATATTCGGTCAACATGACGGGGAAATTGAAGAGGTTTTGAATCATGAGGTGCTACATTGGGCTTTGCAGAAAATGGCTGGAAAAAAGGCGAGTTTGGATTTAGATAATATCCCCAAAGAATTGTTGAGAACATAGTTCGCATGCGCGCGTGCAATCGACAAGAATTTTCATTTCAGTAACCTCATCAGCTTAGTTTACCAGATACTCAGAATATGAATTTAGCTGCTTTAGTGGAACTTCATAACAGATAAATCGGGATGAAAGAATTCCGGCTTTTGGAGGTGCTGTTGAATGAAAGTTTCCTTTGGAGGCTACGCCGTGGCAAGCGGAGTGATAGGCGGGTTTGTGTGTGCAATTTTTTCTTTCATAATAACAATGGTAACGAATATCCTTGGATACACTAACAGTCCCTTAATAGCTGATTACCTTGTTTGGTACGCTGTTGCCGGGTTTTTCTCAGGAATGTGCACCGTTTACATCGTGCTGAGAGACATAACTGGACGATCCATACTTAGACGAAAGCCGCGCCCGCGACAAAGAGATTATGCGGAAAGTCTTGCCAAAGTTTGAATTATCTGCTCCTTATCTGGATCAGTCCAACAGTCAAACAACTTTTCTCTAAGCGTTTTCCTATCAACTTTTATGAACCTTCCAAGATGAACTATGCGCGCGCACTCACTGCCTGTGTCCTTTCTTAGCGAGTTCCCTAAGCTTTCTTACCGCTTTCTTCATCTTGAGTCTACAAGTCTTTTCATCTTTCGCGAAGACTAGGATGTCAACTGGAAGCCCCATCTCGCGATTATAGTCGCCGACGAGTGGCTTGAGGTAGGTTCCAGGTATTCTTTTCATTATCTCCTTCGTTATCAATGAGGCTTGATTCTCGTACATCTTCACAAGAATCCTCTTTGAAACGCTTTGGTACTGAGTCTTCTCGCCTATCCTCTTCGCTAAGTACTCAGTGAAGCACGCCTTCATTTCTTCAGGTGGACCAGGAAGCGCAACCAGAGTCGTCTCACCCTTCTCAATTAGGGTTACAGGAGCCCAACCATCAGGGTTTGGGAAACACGAAGCGTCTTTCAGAGAACGTGCCATCTTTGCGATGACTTGAAGATCATCTTTTGTCACACCTTCACGTCCAGCCAAGGCTCTGTATATCTTGTTGTTGATTTCAATCTCAACGCCTAAGAGCTTCGATAAGGACTCAATTGTCAAGTCGTCTGAGGTTGGACCTAAACCGCCAGTTAAAATTATGAAATCTGGTTTCCGATTCAAGGCAGCCCTCAGAGCTGTGCAAATTTCCGCAACCACATCTGGAACACACGTTATTCTCTGCACTTTTGCTCCCAGTCGGGTCGTCTGGTCAGCGATCCAAAAAGAGTTTGTGTCGTAGACTCTACCATAGCAAAGTTCATTTCCAATAGCAAAGATTTCAACGCGAACAGCCAATTTCTATCCCCTTCGAAAATGGAATCTTTAACGCGTCAATTACGGCATACTCATTCTGATAAGGAGGTATTTATGATTCGCGCGCATATCTCTCCTGTCCGGGGGGATTTCTGGTGGGGTCGCGGGGATTTGAACCCCGGACCTCGCACGCCCCAGGCGCGAATCTTAGACCAAACTGGACCACGACCCCGCAGAACTGAACTACGGGCTTTTGCGCCTAAAATCCTTTTTGTGTTGCCGAAACTTAAGGCTGCTGGCTTAGCTGATTCAAGTATTTTATCCAGATATGCCTTTCTCGTTTGAAGGAAGAGAAACGAAAGAAGACCTCCTAAAAAGAATGAAGGAACGCTTAGAGAGAGAAGGAATAATTTAACGTTTTAACTTTCCCTTTTTTTATGTTATGCGCATGCAAAACGTTAAATGTCATCGGTTGATGACTCTTTGATAGGTGTGAACACTTGGAGGAAGAAAGGAGTGTCAGGTGGATTCTAGTAGTTTCATTAGCCTTGACCGTTATAGTAACATGGCTTGGACCGTATTTTTGGGGTGGTTATTATTATCCGATGAGTGAACTGGAGAAAGTCGTGAGCAGATTCCTTTTCTATATCAATCGCATCGATACTGTCTTCTTTGTAGCTACATTGGCGGCAGCCAGCCTTTTTTCATCAGGGTTTGGAAATAAAGTTTTGATGTTGAAGATTTC
>CAYGCU010000086.1:0-3795 GCA_964348475.1 uncultured Candidatus Bathyarchaeia archaeon | reverse complement strand
TTGGATGGCAGTGTCCCACGATTAGGCAAACCAGTCCTGAGTTGAAGTCGATGTACTCGTTTCCATCAATGTCTTTCAGTATACAACCTTTACCAGATTCGATAGCTAGCGGATAGCAGCGGACGTAGGAGGGGGAGATGAATTTTTCGTCTTTCTTTATGAGTTCTCTTGCTTTTGGTCCAGGAGGCCTAACGACGATCTTTGGATAACTAACCATTATTCTCACCAAGGGAAATATTTCTTACAGAAGGAATTCCTAATAAGCATTGTGTACGCATCGAGGGCTTAACCCATAGTTGAACCTTGTAAGAAAGTTGCTATTGTTTGAGAAGTTCTAAGCCAATTCTGAAGCCTTGAATGTTGACTTTCTGCGCTTGCTTGGGAACGCTTTGGGTTATCGCCTTTTCAATCGCTTTTTGACTAACTATGCCTGTTGCTTTTACCAGAGCTCCCAACATTATCGTGTTGGCGCAAATTCTTGTTTTAAGTTCGGTTTCTGCCACTTTGGTTGCTGGAACAGTGAAGACTCTTGCTTTGATCTCTGGCACTTCTCGAACCATGCTTTCATCGACTAGGAGAGTTCCGCCTTCCTTTAGGTCTTTGATGTATCTTTCGAGGGCGGTTTGACTCATTGCTACTAAGACGTCGCATTTTCTAATCATTGGGAAGCCGATTCTTTCGTCGGCTATGATGACTTCGCTCTTTGCGGCGCTTCCTCTAGCTTCGGCTCCGTAACTTTGGGTTTGAACCACACGCTTTCCGTCGTAGACCGCGGCTCTTCCGAGAATTTTCCCTGCTAACACAACGCCTTGTCCGCCGAGTCCAGCGATTCTTACTTCACTTCGTTTTTGCACTCTTTTCTGCCTCCCGTATTGTTCTGTACAAAGCCTCCGTGAACGTTGGAATCTTTCTGTACACATATTCTCCCACAACGATTTTCTTCACAAGGTCTTCCGCAGCCATCTTCTCTGCCTCCTCAAGTGGAACGGAGTTTTCCCTGAACCATCGGACTATTTCTCCCACGTTCTTAAATCCAGCCCTCCTCCCAAACGCTGTCGGACACGGGCTCACCGCCTCAACAAACGCGAGACCTCTCGTTGTGAGAGCTTTCTTCATGGCTTCTCTCAGCTGTTCGCCGTGCGTTGTGGTCCAGCGGGCGGCGTAGGAGGCTCCTGCGGTGACCACAAGAGAGGGTACGTCCAACGGGTGCTCGAAACTTCCATACGGGGTGGTTGTGGTTTTTGTTCCGAGCGGGGTTGTTGGTGCAACTTGTCCGCCGGTCATGCCGTAGATCATATTGTTTATCATGACGACCATGATGTTCAGGTTTCTGCGGGCGGCGTGGACCAAGTGGCTCAGTCCGATTCCGGCTATGTCTCCGTCTCCACCGAAAACGACAACGTTCAGGTCCGGACGCATGAGTTTGATGCCAGTTGCGACAGGTATGCTTCTTCCGTGCGCCGTGTGAATGGAGTCGGCTTCAAAGTGCGGGGATGGAATCCAAGCTGCGCAGCCGATGCCGCTGCAGAAGACGAATTTGCTTAGGTCTTTGTGACCGAGTTCGTGGACCGCTCTAAGAAAGTGGCTTATAACGGTTAGGCAGCCGCAGCCTACGCAGAAGGGAAGTCTTATGTCCCTCAAGTAGTTTCGGACGTTGAACGCTTCAGTCAACCTTTTTCACGCTCCTCGCAATTTCTGCTAACAACTCTTCGGGTGTTATCATTTCTCCGCCGCCTATCTTGTTTACCGGGACGACTGGAACAGCGCCGTGTACCACCCTTTCTACCTCGTAGAACACTTCTCGCATGTTCAGTTCCGGCACAACAATTACCTTGACGTTTTCGGCTAGTTTGCGCACAGTCTCTTCTGGGAAGGGCCAGATAGTCTTCAACCGAACGGATCCAACAGTTAGACCTTTCTCCTTCGCCAGCTCAACGGTTTCGTATACCGCCCGGGAGGTGCACCCGAAAGAGACGACTCCGACGTCGCAACCGTCGATATTGTAGCTCTCATAATCCACGATTTTCTCGGCGTTGTTTCTGATCTTTCCAATCAGATTTTTGACCAGTTTCTCATGCATAGCTCTGTCTGCGGTGAAGCGATAGCCGTGTTCATTGTGGGTTGATCCTGTTACGGGCACGTTGTAGCCTTCGCCCATCAACGGCATAGGAGCTATTTCTTCACCGTTGAAAAACGCTTTGTCTGTTCGCTTCGGCTTTTTCCGGTTTAATATCTTTATTTGGTTAGGTGGCGGAATGACGGCTTGTTCTCTCATGTGCGCAACGATCTCGTCTGCCAACAACACCACGGGCGTTCGATAGGTCTCAGCTAGATTGAACGCGCGTATTGTCAGTTCAAACATTTCTTGAACGGAATTGGGCGACAAGGCTATAGAAGTGTAATCTCCGTGCGTGCCCCAACGTGCCTGCATCACGTCGCCTTGACCGCATTTCGTAGCCTGACCTGTGCTGGGGCCAGCTCTTTGAACGTCTACAACAACACATGGAGTTTCGGTCATGAACGCGTAGCCGATAAGTTCTTGCATCAGGCTGAAGCCTGGTCCAGAAGTGGCAGTCATTGCCTTAGCTCCGGCCCAGCTGGCTCCGATAACTGCGCCGAGAGAAGCTATCTCGTCCTCCATTTGAATAGTGATTCCGCCAACTTGTGGCAGTCTGCGCGCTAGGTGTTCGGCGATCTCACTGGCTGGAGTGATGGGATAGCCGGCGAAGAATCGACAGCCGGCTGCAATGGCTGCCTCGGCGCAGGCTTCGTTGCCTTGCCAAAAACGCGTTTTTGCCATTTTCTCTACCAAGGTTGTTCCTCCGTTCTTGCTCTAAAGGTGTCTTCACTCTTATTGTCAAATTGACTTATAGAGATACTTATAGAACGTCAAATTCGATGTGGAGTCAACTTTCTCGCATGGTATTGTATGTTCATAATATAAGATCTTTGTCTGCCCTCTTTATGATCTCTTTTATCTCTTTTGCAACGTCCTTTTTCAGCGGCTCAGGTCGGTGTTTTTCAAATATTTTTTCACTTTTTCTTTTGCCCTCTTTACAAGGTGCGCGCGCGCATAATCGTGAAACGAATCGGCGAAATTCTTATATCAAGTTGAGCTATTGAGCATGTTAGGCGTTCCTTGAAAATAATGCCAGAGACTTGAAAATGCAAAGACGATGGACTGAAAAGAACGTTGATCTGGCGTTGTTAAGCGAATGCGTTGAAGATTTCTTCAAGGACCGGGGTTTTTCAACTAGGAAAGAGGAGTCAGCAGGAGAGTATACAATTCTGTGGGCGTCTCCGCGTGTCCGCAATGTTCGTGACGGCATGACTGCGAGGATCTTTGGGAATCCCAACGATTTTGTGGTGGAAATTATTGCTAGTGAACGTACGCGTGGTTCTATTAGGTTGGGTTTGCTCACGCAGTTGTTTGGTGGAGGCTATCTGGTCGTTAGGGGTTTGAGAGCTAAAGAAGCATTAGAAAAGTTGGAAAGGGAATTTTGGGCTTACGTGGAAGAAAAAGTAGCCCAATTAGCTGTGTCAGCGGAGGAGATAGAAGACTAGCTCGACAGATGCTAGCAAGCAGTACTGTGCAATCAGATCAGAATAGGAAATATCCTGAACTTTTAAATTAACTTATTTGCAGAAATGCGCGCGGAACATTATCCCTTAAGTTTTTAATATGCAGGTAGTACACACCAATGAGAGGTGTTTGGTTCATGAAGGACCCCCGAGCTGATTATAGAAAACGCACGCCTACTTCTGAAAAGCTTTGGCAACAAGCATCGAAAGTGA
>CAYGCU010000085.1:0-3807 GCA_964348475.1 uncultured Candidatus Bathyarchaeia archaeon | reverse complement strand
CCGAGAAACTTTTCAAGACTCCAGTCGCTCAAAGTTGGTCATCACGCATTTTTTTTGTAAGCCGTCTCAAAGTATGAAGTTTCTGTTCAGCCTTTTCATAGTGGATGCTTTTCTTGATAAATCTTCTCAAGGTGTAGCTTTCTCTATTCGTCTTTGACTTCCACGAACATTCATTCCACTCAGACTTTGATGGTGTAGCACTTTCCACAGAATGACCAAAATTCTTCAAGGTTAAGCTTATAGGCATATGGTTGAGAGCAAACCTTCACTCTCGTTCTTTCGCGACCATAACCTCGGTTGCCTTGATCACGGCCTCTACTCGATCTCCCGGTTTAATATCCAGCTCCTCAACGGCCTCTCTAGATATGAGCGCGGTCACCACAGCCCGCGTTTCGACTTCAATCTTGACCTTTGCGGCTACGGATCCCTTCTCCACCTCTTTGACAACGCCCTTCAACCGATTTCTTGCGCTAATTTTCAATCCAACCGCCTCCCAATGTTCTTCGTCACCTAAAATCTCACCCACGTATCCTTCAACTCTCCTGTACTCCTTTAACAGGCTTTCCCCAAGCTTGGTTAATTTTGCCCCTCCCCCGCCCGCGCTGCCACCCTTGTGCGTTTGAACAACGGGTTCTCCTAGCGCTTTCTTCATCTTTGCCAAGTAGTTCCACACGTATCGATACGACATCCCTGTTTTTCTGGCGGCTTCAGATATGGACTTTTCCTTTTCTATAGCTTCTAGAATCTCGGCTCCGCCCTTCCCCAGGATGGGGTCCCCTTCGTATTCAAGCCAGACTTTGCATGAAGGTTTGCGTTTTTCGTGGGTGAGCATTCAACTAATATTTGTATCGTTATGCATATAAAAACAGAGCGTGGAGGTGTCCTCACGAAACCCCATTTTCCTGTTTTTGTAAGCTTCATTTTGGGCGCGCATATTCTCTCTTACATTTACCGCTTCAACCATGGGGTTTAATTTAAATACTTATTGAATCAAATGACCTAATTAGTACAGGTGAAAAGTATGCCTTATTGCCCAAAATGTGGTGCAGAAGTTACTGAACAAATGAAATTCTGTTCGAAGTGCGGCGCAGCCCTTGGACCTCCACCTCCCCGAGTGCGGAGGGAAAAGGAGGAAAAACGTGAGAAACAGGAAAAATCCGAGAAGGCGGAGAAACGCGAAAAAGGAGAGTATGGTTACAGATGGATGTACATCGGCCTACTAATAGGCGGACTGATCATAATACTCTCCGGCTTGAACGCTTATCTAAGCATAATCAGTCCTTCGTACGCTACGTATTCGGGACCCATCTTTTTGATAGTACTTGGAATAATTATCATTGTCATTGCCATTTTCGCAGCGATGGCGGCTACCAAGAGGAGTCCCAGGCCTCCATAGTTCTCAGCCCTATAGAAACCATCGGAACAGAAGTCTGTACAACCTGTGTTCTAAGACAGTTAGTGCTCCGGCTCTTCCAAAGACGCGGAAATAGTTCTTTCCCATGGCTTCAATCATGTCTCCGATGTCGTATCTAGGAAATAGACAAGACGAGATGATGAGCCTTCCCCATCCACCCCTCTCCAGTTCATGGAGCATTCTTGAACCTTTATTCGTTTCAACCTCGAAATAATATTTGTCATAGTTTGGGGTAACATAGGGTAAATCGTCCAGTTGCTGCGCAAAGACACCTTCAGTGGCACTATACATTTCTACTATTGGAACTTCGCCGAAGTATTTTCTAAGAACAGGCCCGTATTTGAACTGTATCTTTCGAACACTCGTGCAGAAAAGGGCACGGAAACTCCACAAATCCCTGGGTTTTCTTCCATGTCTTCGCTTAACATGTCTGCCGAAGGACAAAATAACTGGTGTAACACCCATGGCAGCAACTACACGCTCATCCAGCGCTCGCTCATAGACTAATTCAAATCTTTTCTCCCAGTCTGGTTTCGTGATTCCAGGACCAAGGGCATCAATTTCTTCCTGCCGTGGCAAAAGACTTACTTGATTTAACATAGGATTGAGTTTTGCATAGGTTCCTGAACTGTATCCATAGGTTATCTTTTGCCCAGCTGTTTCCATTGTGTTCACCGTTGACGGAAAATTAAGGTTCAATATTTTCCCGGTTAGAAGCCCAAAGTCATCCTTTCTTAGGACGTAGTTAACAAGCGCCCGCGCCCCGCACACAAGAATCTGCTCAACATGCGTCTTCGTGACTGGAAAAACTTTGGCAGGACCCGTAGAGCCCCGCGTCATGACCCAGCATAAAGGAAGCTCAGGAAGAAGGATGGCGTGGTTGCCTCTCCTAACTTCCTCAAAGTATGGACAAAGTTCTTTGTAGTTTATCTTTGGAAAGCTTGCTCGAAAGTCAGCGGCTCCTTTAACTTCGAGAGCAGCGTGTTTTTTTCCATATAGGGTTTTTGCATAGCCTTCAACTAGGTTCTTTAGAACTTGCTGTTGCGTTTCAGCGGGGTTATGTAAAGCTTCATACCAGGGGTTAACTATTTGCTGCAGGAAATCTGTGCCAGTTTTCGCTGATGGGTGCATGAATTATCACGAGACAAAGGGCGTTGAAATCGTTGAACTCCTTTTTTCATAGATGTAGTTAAGTTTTGCGTGCTCATAACGTGCAATAGTGGAGATGTCCCTTGCAACCCCTTTTTTCTCTATATGCTTTCACAGTCATTTATGACGCTAACTCATGTGTGTCGCTGCATTGAAAAGGCTAACCCCAACCTCGCAAAAGTCATGTGGTCAAACCATAGGAAGGAAGCAAACACCAACTCTCGAATGAATGGCTAAAGTTGCGAGCAATAAATCTAATAGTCAGAATCCGAGATCACCAGGGGGGATTCATTTGGCATTTGGACGCATAGTACTGTTATCCGATGATGAGATTGCAACTATCCACGAAACAAGTTTGAAAATACTACGGGAAATTGGAATAAAAGTTCTCAGCAAGAAAGTGCAGAGCCTACTTGCTGAAAATGGTGCTGAAGTGGATTTCACTCGTTCAATTGTGAAAATTCCAAGTTCGCTGGTGGAAGAAGCGATCAAAAAAGCGCCAAAAGAAATGGTTCTGTGCGGGAGAGATCCAAAGTTCGACGTTGAGCTTCCCTCAAAAGATTTCACTTTCATTGCTACAAGCGGCTACGCGACTTTTATGCGAGACTTTGAAACTGGAAAAAAGAGAATGACAAAAACGTCGGATTTGAAGGATTTCGCCATTCTAGCTGACTATCTTGACGGAGTTGATTTTTTCGACTCCATTGTGGCTCCTACGGAACTACCACCTCCTGTTCAGACAGCCCACGGCTTAGCCGTCTCATTTGAACACACAGAAAAGCATATCCTGAATAGAGCCCTTAATGAGAGACAAGCAAAATGGCAGATTAAGTTAGCAGCTGCCGTTGTTGGTGACGAAGAGAAACTAAGAAAGAGACCCATATTCTCTTCGGTGAATTGTCCTGTCAGCCCGCTCGTATTCGAAGAAGGGTCTTCCGAAGCCATGGTTGAGTTGGCTAAGGCTGGGATCCCTGTTGTCCCAATGTCTATGGCTTTGTGCGGCAGTACAGCTCCTGCAACAATTGCAGGAACATTAGCTATAGTTAACGCCGAAAACCTTGCCGCCCTTGTTATTCTTGAATGTGCCAATTCAGGCGCCCCAATGATCTATTGTGCAGAATCATCGTCAGCAGACATGAGAACAGGTGAAATTAACTACCAGGCACCAGAATTCCCTCTCATTGCAGCGGGAGCCACTCAGATGGCAAGGCTGTACAAGCTTCCTTGCTATACAACGGGGATAG
>CAYGCU010000084.1:0-3823 GCA_964348475.1 uncultured Candidatus Bathyarchaeia archaeon | reverse complement strand
GCGACTTCAGCCTCTCGCACAGCGTAGCGGTTGCCGTTAAAAGAAACCGTTAATCCTCCCTTTTCTCTCACCAACCGAAACGGTTCGACGTCTGTGATGCTGTCCCCCACATACATCACATCGCGAAAACTGCTCCCAGTTTTTTTTACAATATCCTCAACAGCGCGTGCTTTCTCAAATCCACCAACAGGATTAACATCCTCCAACATCTTGCCAGATTCCATCTCAGCAATTTCCTCCCAAAATATTTCGTCCAATCTTCTAATCGTCTTCTGGTCTCTTGCGGAAAAGTAGTCGAGCGAGACAGCGTCGCCAGGAATCTCTATCATCGGCATAGCAGTTATTTCTTCTCTGACTTGTCTTAACCGCTCAACTTCTTCCTTGTCGACCTTATATTTGTCTATGTCCAGTTTGGTGCAGTAAACGTTCTCACGCGGGAAATCTACCACGCTGCACAAGGCGTGTATGTACTGTTCATAGCTGGTACTTACAATGAAAGAGGGCATTAGGCTGCTAACAAAACGAAGCGTGTCCTTAGCGCCGGGAACCAGCAAAATATGCTCGGCAGAAAAATTCTTTATTGTTTCGTTGTTTGCTCCATATGCTCTAAGAAAGGGCAGTATCAGCCGAAGAGTGTCCCCAGCCTTGTATCCCGGTTTCTTAACAATGTCTGCCTGAACGTCGTCATACTTACTCACTAGAGCGAAGAAAGAGTCTCCGTCCGGGATGAAATGTTCAGCGAGTTCATAGGCGTTATCATTTTTTGAAATGGGGCCTTCACAGTCGGAGATGAAAAGGTTCTTTTTTGTAGCCCTCCGCGATTTCACTACTTGTTCCTCAGCCTCTTCATGTGTTCCACGCTTTTTCTTATGTGCTCCTTCGAGGCAATGTCGGTTCTGAACCAGAGCGCCCCGCCTTTAATGGCTTCGAGGCCCTCCAACGAAATTTCTCTCGCTCTCTCTATATCCTCTCCGATGCCCACTACACAGACTGTTCTAGAGCCGAGGGCGTAGGTTCTTCCATCGTCCCTCAGTCCCATTGAACCCGGACAAATTCTGATTTTACCTCCGTATTTCTTGGCTAATCCATACGCTCCGCTCAGATCTACCGGCTTATCAACATGAACGGAATCCACACGTTCAGGAAAGAGTTCCCTAAACCCGCCGTAGTTTGGTGGAGCCTTATAGGTTACGACTGTTGCCCTTTTTTCTAATTCGACTCGCGTTAGGTTTCCGTCAAGTATCCTGAAGCAAACATCTACAAAATCGTCCTTCAATATTGGCAAAAGATTCTGTATCTCTGGGTCACCTGGCCTGCTGTTGTTTTCCAGGATCTTTAGCCCTCTACCCGTGTGTATAAACGCATCGTAGAAAGGAATGCCACGCAATCCTGGGTTGCTACCTCTACCCCTCAACCTTTT
Organism: uncultured Candidatus Bathyarchaeia archaeon; assembly: GCA_964348475.1. GTDB lineage: Archaea > Thermoproteota > Bathyarchaeia > Bathyarchaeales > Bathyarchaeaceae. The sequence goes on along the minus strand of CAYGCU010000084.1, from coordinate 2,403 downwards.
GAAAATTCTGTTTACAATCCGAACTTCTTTCTCTTTATCAGCCGATGTCATAAACGGTAGCCAGTCCCCAACATCTTTGTAGGAGCCCATCCCGCCGGTGTTAGGCCCTTTGTCCCCATCGAACGCTCTCTTGTAGTCGCGTGTTTCTGGCAACGGCACCAAGTGCTTTCCATCACAGATCGCTTGGAAACTGGATTCTTCTCCCTCAATCTTTTCTTCCACTATCACCGGACCATACTCGTAGTTGGACAGAAAGTGCTCGAACAGCTGTTCGCGAGTGTTGAAGTGATCACCCCATACGCCGACACCCTTTCCCGCGGCGGGCCGGTCAGGCTTTACGGCGACCTGATCGTTAAGCTCGTCTAGCCACGAGTTTACGTCTCTCTTCATTTCGCCTATAGTGCCGTAATTCTTGGGGTTAAACACCTTAAAACTTGGATTTACTTCCGGTGCAACTTTCTGAAACAGGAGCCTTTGTGCAACTTTGCTTCCTTCGATGGCATACTCTCGGGTTGGACAGATCATGGGTACGCCTGTTTCCTTCTCAACAACATCCCTGACACCGTTGATTACTGGTTTTTCAGGGCCAACTATCCCGAAATCAATTCTTTTTTCGAATTTCTTAGCAAATTTGCAAATCTTTTCCGCATCAAGATCGGGAATAACAGCGTGTTCCTTTGCCTTTTTCGCGTTGAAAGGATTCTTTTGCTTGTCTGCAACGTAGATTTCGGTGGAGTATTTTTGGCTGCGACTGAAAGTGTCCACCATGGCGACTCCTCTCGAACCGTAGCAGACAACTAGAATGCCCACTCTCTCCATTCCAGCCACCGTCAAAAACCAGTGGTTAATCAGCTGCTTCGTATATTCTTCCGGTTTCTTTAAACCCTTTCTCAAATTTTTCTTTCATGTCATCTGCCATCTTTTGAGCCAGTGGAGTAGGATACTTCCCTGTGATGCACGCCAGACACAGTTCCTCTCTCTTCAGGCCTGTGGCTCTAACATAATCAGCAAGCAACTGATAGTTTACAGTGTCTGCACCTATTATTTTGGCAATTTCGTCAGGGCCGTATCTGGATCCTATCAGCTCACCGTAGGTTGCCATGTCAATTCCGTAGAAGCAAGGATTCGTTATTCTGGGAAACGTGACGAACACATGAACCTTCCTTGCTCCGTGTTTACGCAGTTTTTCTATGATCACCTTGGTGGTGTCCCCTCTAACGATGCTGTCTTCAACCACGGCAATGCTCTTTCCACGGATTTTGCGGTCAAGAATGTTGATTTTCCTGTCGATGGTGCCGAATCGTTCTCGTTGCAACAGGATGAACGCTCGTTCGGTCACATATCTGTGCCTCCTTGAAGCCCGTTCCCACCTCACACCAGTTTCTTCGTGAAGCCCGTATGCAGCATCATTGCCGGTTTCTGGTATTGACATGACCATGTCCGCCTTTTTTGCGATCTCAGAATACTCCCTTCCCAAGTTTCTTCCAAAGTCTTCTCTTACCTCGTAGACATGCTTTTTTTCCAGTATCGAATCTGGTCTGGAAAAGTATGCAAATTCAAAGCTGCAGAGCGCCTTTTTCTCGCGTCCAAGGAGTTGCTCTCTAGTGAAACCGTCTTTTGATGCAATCACGAGTTCTCCTGGTCTTATCTCAAAGCCGTGTTCAAAGCCGTTAATGTCCATGCCGACAGTTTCCGAAGACACAGCGTATATCTTTCGGTCTCCACTGTAGCCGCAACAGAGTGGCCTTATGCCGTAGGGATCCTTGAAGGCGAAGAGTTCCCCGTCCTTGGTTACTCCTGCTATAGAGAAAGCGCCTTCTATTTCTTTCATACAGGTTCTTACCGAAGAGGCTAGATCACTGTTTTTCATTTCCATGAATAGTTTTCTGCAGATCAGGTCTGCATCACATTCGTAGCAAAAATCTGGGAATTTCCTCCTGAGTTCTTTTCTTAATTGATAATTGTTGACAATGTTGCCGTTGAATGATATGGCAACTCCCTTTTTTTCTGACTCGACTAAGAGTGGCTGGGCACCACTCACTAAAGATTGTTTGTCTGTTTTACCAGAGGTCGTGTATCGTATGTTTCCTATGCCTACATATCCCGGCAATCTGTCAAGCCATTGTTGAATTTCTTCTCTTTCTATCTTTGGAACTAGGTCTAAATCCCTATGTACATGGAACTTTCCGTCAAACGTGAGAAAACCGTGCGACTGGTGACCGCGGTGATTCTGGGCTCTCAGTCCCCAATAGATATATGGAAAAATCTCTTTACGCTCGAAATCCTGCACTCCGAAAACGCCGCAGGCTTCTTTCACGTGTTTTAACATAAATTTAGAGATATAAAGCACCTTATTTATGGTTTTTTGACAAAAACTTGCATCAATACGAAATTGGTACTTAG
>CAYGCU010000083.1:0-3841 GCA_964348475.1 uncultured Candidatus Bathyarchaeia archaeon | reverse complement strand
CTTCTCTAACGTCACGTTGCTATAATCTGTAGAGTTTGCTAGAAAGTACAAGTTTGCCAAACTATCGGAAACGTAGTCACTGATTTCCTTCAGTTCTCTTCTAATCATCTCAGTTCTCATGTTGTCTGTGACAGACATGAAAGAAAACTGCATTAAGAAAACGAGGGCAATTAGAGCTGAGGTGCAGATGACGTGACTCATTGTGTAGGCGGGCAGTTTTCCTTCCCTCTCATACACTAACCTTTACTTCAGCAACTACTACACTAAAGACGACCTTTCCAGAATCTAACCCAACTTGTGCTGAGCTCGATTCACCTTGTGACACAACAGTAATTGTGCAGTAGCCAGCGCCAGCCTCATCGTAGGGACCAAAAGTCGTCGTTTTCACATCAATACACTTTGCTCTAAGGTCAAAATTGTGAATATGAGTTGTCGGGTATTCCGGGTACGGGGCAACTTTGATTAACCAAATTGTCACATAATTTACGTTTGTGCCGCTAACGTTGATAACTGATGTTCTTATGGCCCGTGCCCTATAGCTTAACGTAACGTCAACCAAACCCGATCTTTGCTCAATCAATACCCTGCCAAGGCTTTCGGTGCTACCGGTAACTATTGAACTATTATCTCCCAAAATATACGATGTATGGTTTTCACCCAAAGTCACATATCTAGTTGCTATGGAATATCTTATGACACCAGTTGAAACAGGCTCCCCTAATGGGAATGGGCTAGAGTCGCCTATCTTTGCACTTACATCTAGGCTTAGGGTGTCTGGCATCAGTTTCAAATCGCCAAATTCAACTTTAAACCGAACCATACGAGATGAGTTAGGCCTCCAAGCGACGTCTTGCAAGGCGTCGTCAAAGGCTAGAATCGACTTCTTGGCTACATCGAACTCAGCCACACCTCTCTGTTGATCCAAGACTTGATAGGCGTATATGGCAACTATCATGACAAGACTGACTGTAACGGCAGTGATTATTACGGCTGAAATCGCTGTTGAAACAGCCTTGTTTTGACGTAAAAGCGGTATTTGCGGTCTCTTCATATGCTCACAAGCTGTGGAACAAAGAGGGCTGCCGCCAAGCTGATGACGACGAGCAAGGCGGAGTGCTTGAATCCTGCCGCTATGGACTCTTCGGCGATCTTACCAGCCACTAGTCCAATCATGTAGACGTGAAATATTACTGAAACAATGAAGAGGACAGTTACTGAGCCTAAATCGGTGGTCTGACCTCCTGAAACGCTCATACTCACTGTCTTAGAAACGAGGACCAGCATCATGAGTGTTGTCGACATAAGCAAAATCGCAGCGAAATATGGCACTATCACGTAGGGTCTAGTGCTCGCCCTCTTCTCTTTCTCCACATCCTGAGTCATACGGTTGAATCTCGCGAGTGCCTCAATCGTTGAGATAGTCCCGCCTCCTACATCAATTGTTTCCACAAGCAGGAACATGACGATCTGCGACATCCAACTTTTGGTTTGTTTCATGAAATCTGTGAAAACCTGCCTCAATGGAATGCCCCAAGAAAGCTCAGACGCGATCTGCTTCAGGTTTTTGCTGAATTGACCGTAGTTGCGCTTTGAAAGGCTTTCGATGCACTTTTCCGGGGATAATCCAGTTTTTCTAACCTCAGTTAGATCTCGTAGAAAGTTCGCTATTCCACGCTCAATACTCATTTTTTTCTTTATTGCTCTCATGTGAATGGCGGCTGGAAGCGCCGTGGAGATAACCAGTAGGATGGCGAATGCCATGGGTAGATCAACAACGCTTTGTATAGCAAGAAGGAACGGAACTTGAACCATACCCATGAAGCCAGTGAGCAAAAAGAAAACCAAAAGGCCGATCATTAGGCAGATGGCGAAGGCTTTGTACGGTTCCCAAATGGTGATCGGGGTTTTAGGTTGCATGCCATGAGCAAGGTAGATGAAGACAAATGAGAGCATAGGCGCAAAAACGTATGTGTACAAGATTATGCCAGAGTAAATTGAGATGCCGACACTATAGATTGATTCAACGCTAAACAGAATGTAGAAACAGAGAGACATAAGGACCATTACAATTATAAATGACTCCAAAAGCATGCCGAGGCGTTCAGCGGCAGCCTTAACCCTTGTAGCCCGTTCCTTAAAAATTTCTTGGGTTTTTGTTTCCAAGAAATGCGTGATATCGCCGCCAATTATGACGGTTGAGGAATACCCTGAAAAGAAATCTCGATAAATGTCCAAAGGATGCACTTTAGCCGTTTTTTCTAAGGCCGAGAGAGGATCCATGCCAAAAAGTTCCACGTCCTTAATCACTTCTCTTGCTTCTTTGCGCATTGCAGGCATCAACTCAACATTAGAAAGCCTCTTAATGCTCGTGTATGGTGATGTGCCACCAGTAGCCATAACAGTAACGTAAGCCGCGACGAACGGCATCTCTCTCTCTAAGGCACCAGCTCTCTCACTAGCCTTCATAATCGGCGTAAGCAGAAACGCTACCATGATGTAGATTGGTGTGGGAACCAAAAGAATTAGAGGAAAAAACTTGAAAAAGTATAGAAGCACGAGCGCTATGATGGTGACCGGTGTGGTTAAAAAAGCAAGAAAAAACATTAAGGAAACATAGGTGTGGGGATAGATCTTCATTCCTGCCTTCCGCAGTTGGTCTCCAAGTTCTGTGACGTTCTTTAAGAACTTGAGCGAGATACGCCCGAAGAGACGATAAGACCAGCCCTCAAGAGTGGTCAGTAGAGGCAACTGATTCCACCCTCCTCTTGTAGAATTCATCTGGTCTGGAATAGTACTCGGTTATGATTCTTGCAACGTTGTTATAGCTTCGTATCCCACGTTTTCGCATCCAACTCAATACGTTTTTGCGGCGTTCCATTTCCTCGAAGAGTTCTTGTTGACTAACACCCAGACTCTTAGACAGTTTGGAAAACAGTGTACTTCCGACTAAAGAGGAACTAAAAGCGTCCTCAGCTGGTTCCCACTCAAATACCGTCTTATATTTTTCATAATCGGCGATTTCGTCTACAGAGGTTATCCGTCTATAAGCCTTCATTTCACCATGTCTTTTTTGGTGCACCCTTTGAATTATCCCGACAACGTTCATGAGAGGTATGTAAGCAGGAGCTATATCCATGGGTTTCTGAGTTAAACGTTTGACAGCGGAACCAAGGCTTTCCGCGTGCATCGTGCACATGCCTCCGTGACCCGTTGCCAACGATTGGAATAAAACGTACGCTTCACTGCCTCGAACCTCACCCACAATCAAGTAGTCTGGACGATGCCTCAATGAAGCCTTAACCAAGTCGAAGAGCGACACTTCACCGCTTTGATTCGCCCCTAAACCATAGCTTCGTCTTGAAATAAGCGAAACCCAGTTTTCATGGGGCAGATTAAGTTCAGCAGTCTCTTCAATCGTGAGGATTTTGCTTCCAGGCTTAATGAGACAAGCGAAAGCGTTCAGAGCTGTGGTCTTGCCTGCCCCTGTTCCACCAAGCACCATTATGGAGGCTCTGTTCTCTAAACCAATCCAGAAATACGCTGCTAAGTCTTCAGATAAGGTTCCAAGGTTGATCAGGTCAATGATGGAGTAAGGATCCTCCCGGAACTTTCTGATAGTGAAGGTTGTCCCGAAAGGGGTTACCTCACGTCTGTAGCAAACGGCGAGTCTGTGCTTGCCCGGGAGAGAAGCATCAACAATCGGAAACGCGGAGCTAACATGCTTACCAGCCATGTGAACCAGCTTAACCATGAGGTTGTCCAACTCCTCGTCGGCCCTGAAAACTAGGTTTGTTTCAAGATTCTCATACTTTCTGTGCCAAACATAAACCGCCTTGCCAAC
>CAYGCU010000082.1:0-3859 GCA_964348475.1 uncultured Candidatus Bathyarchaeia archaeon | reverse complement strand
TCCCTGTCTGTCTAGTGAATTATACCGACCCAAACATAAGAGTGGAAAGCTGGTTTAGAACCATAGAAAACGGACAAAAAACTGGCGAAAACGTAAGGAAAGACCTAGAGAAATCGGGTTACAACCTTCAGGAGGTGGCAGACAAGGAGCTGAGGAGAAAAATGCATGACAGAGAAATCATAACAGGACTGATCACGTCGAGGAAGTGTTATTGCATTCCTGGGAAAATTGAGAGCGCGAAGGAAATTTATGAATTTATTGAGCAGCTTGAAAGGAGCCTCAGATCGATTGGCTACAACATTGGATACGAAACAGAAAGCGGCGCTATAGGCAAGGTCAAATCGGGTAAAGCATTAGCTGCTATTGTTGCACCGCGAGTCACAAAAAAGGACGTCGTCACCGCAGCTCTGTCGGGAGAGGTTTTTGTGCACAAGTCAACATGCCACGTGGTTCCAGCCCGCCCTCTTTTTGCGAACGTGCCCATAGAGTGGCTTAATATGGATTTAGAAGAAGCAAACAGGCTTCTTCTTGAACATCTCTCTAAGAAAAAATTGAGACACCTTCCGGCTGGACAAACTCTTGATCGAAGATACAAAGAAGAACTCTACGTTTTCAGTGACACATAACTAGGTCTTAATCAATTTTTAGCAATTTGTTTAAGCACCACGATTTCCCTGTTTGTACATTCTCCAGCTTAAGCAGAGAGTTTTAGGATGAGAAGCCTTCACCTCATTAATTCTACCGACAGAAGTGTTGTAGGGCGCCCCAAGAACTTTCATGGGCTCGTTATACGCTTCATCAATTATATCCGACATAATTTCAACAAAGTTGTCAAGTTCTCGCCTAGTTTCACTCTCAGTTGGCTCAACCATAAAAGCTTCATCAATTATTAAGGGAAAATAAGTTATGGGCGCATGGACACCGTGGTCGAGTAATCTTTTCGCCACATCTAAGGCTCTTATACGAGTGTCTTTAGTCAGTTTCGAGAGACTTAAGACAAATTCATGTTTTCGAGGTTGCCCAGAATCGAAGGGAACAGCAACTCCTTTAAGCTCCCTAAGCTTGCTTAGCAAATAGTTAGATCCTAAAACACTCGCTTCAGCAGCTAGCCTTAACCCCTCGGCTCCCATCATCAAAATGTACGCGTAGGTTTTCACATAAACTGAAAAATTGCCATAGAACATCTTCATTTTTCCGAGAGCTTTGGGCCTCTTGTACTCGAGGTAATAGGAGTTGGTCGCTGAGTCGTATTCAACTGTTGGTGCGGGCAGGTATTCTTGGAGTTCTTTTTTCACTCCCACAGGACCTGCTCCGGGTCCCCCTCCTCCGTGAGGGGTTGAAAATGTTTTGTGAACATTTAGATGAACTATGTCAAAGCCCATGTCTCCTGGTCTGACCTTTCCCATAATTGCGTTTAGGTTTGCTCCATCGTAATATAGTAGACCACCTACATCATGGATTGTTTGGACAATTTCTTCGATGTTTTTCTCGAAAATGCCTAGTGTGTTGGGGTTTGTAAGCATTATACCCGCTGTTTCTTGGGTTGCAATCTTCTGCAATTGTTTGATGTCTACACATCCCGTTTCATCACTTTTGACGATATCTACTTCGAAGCCAGCCATCTCAGCACTAGCAGGGTTTGTCCCATGGGCCGAGTCAGGAACGATCACTTTTCTCCTTTTTTCTCCTTTTTCTTTGTGGTATGCTTTCATCATGAGACATCCGAGAAACTCTCCTTGAGCTCCTGCTGCTGGGATGAAGGAAAATTTGTGCATTCCCGTTATTTCGCAAAGAGCCCTTTCGAGTTTGTATAGTAGTTCGAGGTTTCCTTGCGTGGTTCTTTGGTCTTGGAGTGGATGGACATTTTTTACGCTTTCTAGAGAGGCGAGTTTTTCGTTTATAACCGGGTTATATTTCATCGTGCAGCTTCCTAGAGGATAGGCGCCGAGACTTATGCTGTAGTTCATTTGACTGAGCCGTGTAAAATGTCGAATAACTTCAAGTTCACTTACCTCAGGCAAGTTTAACTTCTTTCTACGCATTTCTTTCGGTATTTCGTTTAGGGCTTCGTTTAATTCTGAGGATATTTCCTTTTCTAGCGCGGGAAGTACGTGTCCAAGTGCTCCTTCACGACTTATCTCAAAGATTAGTGGTTCATTCCATCTACTTTGTTTGTACATTCTTTTCACCTCAAAAGCTGGTCAAGCGTTTCAACGTAGTTGTCGATTAGCTGTTTGCTATGCAGTTCAGTGACACATACAAGCACTGATTGTCCTAGCTCTGGAAATTCTGGTTCAAGGGATTTGCCCCCACAAATCTTGTGTTCCGACAGTTCTTTCAACAAGTGGTCAGCTTGTCTAAGTTTGAAACGCATTGTAAATTCTTTGAAATGGGGTGCTTTGAACAGAGGCACGTCAAGTCCATCAATTGAACCGAATTTCTTTATTGCATATTTCGTTTTGGCTAAGATGTGTTCGCCTAGCTCGCGTATTCCGCTTTTTCCAAGAAGCGAAAGATATACTGCAGAAGCGACGGCGCATAATGCATTATTGGTACATATATTGGAAGTCGCTTCTTCTCTACGGATGTGTTGTTCCCTCGTTTGCAAGCTCATGACAAAAGCTCTTTGCTTCTCATCGATGGTTGTGGTCATGCCTACTATTCTCCCAGGCATTGCTCTAATCATCTTTATGTCTTTTTTGCATGCTAGAATTCCAAGTAGTGGTCCGCCGAAATTCACTGGATTTCCAAATGGTTGCCCCTCGCCTACAACGATGTCGGCTCCGTAGTGGCCTGGAGGCCTTATGATTCCTAACGATGTCGGATCAACTCCTATAATGAATACTGCACCAGCGTCATGTGATATCTCAGCCAGTGCATCTACTTCTTTTTCTAAAAAACCAAGATAGGATGGATTTTCCAAATATACTGCAGCCGTATCTGAAGAAACTTTCTCCTTGAGATTTTCCAGCACAATCTGCCCATCCTCTCTTGATTGAGCAACTTCAACTGTTTTCATTCCAATCGGATCAATATACGTTTGCAGTGTCGCCCTTCTATCTGGAGACGTAAATTTTGGAACAACCACCTCACTTCTTCCGGTAAGTCTTCTAGATATTCTTCCAGCTTCCCCAAGAGCAGTTGCCCAATCATACATCGAAGCATTAACCACGTCCATCTCTAATAGCTCCGCTATGAGGCTTTGATACTCAAACAATGCCATGAGCATTCCTTGACTAGCTTCGGGTTGATATTGCGTATACGACGTCAAGAATTCGCTTCTGGAGACTATTTCTGAAACAGCTGCAGGTATGTAATGAAGCCAAGCGCCAGCGCCTACAAAAACCGACATGCCCCGATAAGACGTATTCTTATCCAATATTCTCGATACAAGTCTAAGAGTTTCAAATTCTGAAAGCGGACCTGCTAGGTTAAACTTCCTTTTAAGTAGAAATTTGATCGGTATATCTGAGTATAAATCTTGGATGCCTTTGATTTTTAATTCACATAACATACTTTTCCAATCGGCAATAGTAGAGTTTGCGATAAAAGGATGTGGAAAAACCCTGTTTTCCAAAGTTTTCTCCTCCATGAATACACCTAAACATTTTTTTAAATAAAAAGTATTGTACTCGCGCGCGCGATTGTGCTTCTCTCTCCTTGGATCAGAAAACTTGAGTAGAATCGAATAGTCAGAAGAAAATTGAATTGGAAAGGTTTTGGATAAGACTTGATGTCTTTGTGGGCCTGCAACATTCTCTGTAAACTCTCTTTTTCGTGAAAAATACATATGCAACAATTATACTCTTCAGGCGTTGGCAGATGCCAACGCGTTGGTTGCCCTTTTCAATATTCTTTC
>CAYGCU010000081.1:0-3919 GCA_964348475.1 uncultured Candidatus Bathyarchaeia archaeon | reverse complement strand
AAACTTCTACTCGACAACGATTTCGAAATCGTTCAGCCTTCCAAAAAAATAAAGGAAAGATTCAACCTTGAAGAAAACCATGGACTGCCCGATTTAGTTGTCTATGACCGACGCAACTGGCAAGGAGTTTACGCTAGGGGAAAAGCCGAGTCCATAAGGATTTTTTGTTCAATTCTGAGGTCACGTTTAGACGACGCCGTCATTAGAAGATGGACATTCACAATCGGTGGCATCCACAAGGGACTAGTAAAGCAAGTAGATTCCACAACTAGCACTGTTCTCGTCGATATTGGACCTGCACTGGGCAGAATCAGCATAGAAAAAATGGCAGACCTCAAGTCAAAACAAGTTGTGGTTCAAGCCAAAACTGGACTAGGAAGCAAGAAGCCTCTCCTGACCACAAACATAACCATTCCAGGCAAATATGCTGTTTTGACATCCCAACATCTGGTCAAAGTAAGCAAAAGGCTTCTTGATTTTGGGGAAAGGTCTCGGTTGCTTCAACTTGGAGAAAAGTTGGCTCCTCCAAACTGGGGCGTTATCTGGCGAAGAACAGCTGCGAATCAAACAGCGGAAGTGCTAGAAAACGAGGTGTCCAGTCTCGTGGAGGAACGAAAGCGCGTCTTAAAGAAGGCAGAGCAGGTGGAAGCACCAGCCCTTTTATTGGAAGGTTCTAATCTCGTGAACGTGGAGTTCCCAGCATTATCTAAAGCTGAACTAGACGAAATTCGAAGGGCGGTGACTCCCACAATGAAAAAGCATCATTATTACAAGGCTTGCGGAGGAAGAGTCTCCGTTGCGCTTGAAATGGCAGAGAAACTGCAAACGAAAGGCCACGCTTACAGGGATGTCGAGGAGCTTTTCTCACAGACAGTTGAAAAAGAATATCCCACAACTGGGTCTCTAATAGAAATGGAACACGTAAAGCTTGATGGAAAGGTTTTCCATCTTGGAAAAGCTTTGGTCCAAAACTTCGATTACAATGGTTCAACAGTTTCTGTTCGGTTCCGCCGAGATTTCATGAAGAAAGGCGTGTATGATGGCCTAAAGATTCCAAAGGAACCTGACGACTATGCGGTAACAGAGGCTAATATCGGTGAGTGGCACTTCAAGACGCAATATTTCTCCAAAGATGGACAGCTCAAGGGAACCTACGTTAACTTAAACACACCAGTTGAGCTTTATCCCTACGGAATTCGCTACGTAGACCTAGAGGTCGATGTCTGCATGTGGCCCAGCGGCAGAGTGGAAAAGCTGGACGAGGAGAAGCTTGAGAGGGCAATAGAGGAAGGACTGATCAGCGAAAAATTGGTTAAGATTGTTAAGAAGAAACTGGTTGAAATCATTAAGAGTCTTAAAGCAGGTCAGCGTTAGAATGTTGAAAGATTTTTAGGTGTGTTCTCTTAAGACATGTAAAGGGATGGTCGTGTTGGTTGGACTCTTAGACCCCTTGGAAGTAAAGGGATTGACACTTAAGAACCGAATTGTCATGCCTCCTATGCATACGGGTTTGGCCACCACTGAAGGAGCAGTAACCGACAATCTCATTGAGCATTATGTTCGACGTTCGAAAGCATTGGGCCTGCTGATAGTTGAGCACAGCTATGTGTCTTTTGAGGGAAGGCTAAGCGAGAAGCAGTTGGGAATATACGAGGACGGTTTAGTTCTTGGACTGGAGAAGCTTTCGAGTGGCATCCATGCCACGAGCACTCCAGCTGTGATACAGATCAATCATGCCGGAAGAAGCGCCAGCATGAAAATCACAGGGACGAGACCTGTTGCTCCATCACCCAGCGGATACTATCGGAAGCTACGAGTCGATGAGATTGAAGCATTAACTGAAGCCTTCGCCCTGGCGGGTGAGAGAGCGATGAGAGCTGGTTTCGACGGAGTTGAAGTTCACGGAGCACACGGTTTCCTTCTCAACCAGTTCTTCTCCCCCATAACCAACAGACGCCGCGATAGGTATGGAGGTTCCTTAGAGAACAGAATGAGATTCCCTCTAGAGGTTGTTGAAAGGGTTAGAGAAAAGGTAGGTGGAAGACTTCTCCTCTACCGTTTAGGCTCAGACGATCTAGACCCAGCAGGAACCCTGATCGAAGACTCTCAGAGATTCGCCGTGAAGCTGGAGGAAGCCGGAGTAGACATCATGGACGTGTCCGGAGGCTTGTGCGGCAGTCGACCTGAGCAACTCCAGAATAGACAAGGCTACTTCATCCATCAAGCAAAACAGATCAAAGAGGTGATAGACATACCTGTTATTGGTGTTGGAGGAATCACGGAGCCAGAGTACGCCAACAAGCTGATACGGGAAGGACAGGTTGACCTGGTTGCTGTAGGCAGGGGGCTCTTAAAAGATTCAGACTGGGCGATAAACGCCATCAAGACATTGGAAACAAGCTAGTTCGCGCGCGTACCGTCACTGTAGTTGACTGCTTCGTAGGTAGTATGTCACAAGGCTTTTCGCCACTAATCTTTCCTTATCATCTTTCACTTCTACATCACTTAGGGAGATTTTGAGGCCTTTATGCACAATTCGAGCTTCAGCGGTCAAACGACCCGACTCCACAGGCGCCAAGAAATTTATCTTCATTTCAACAGTCACGGGAACACCCTTCGAACCAGCTGAGCCTACCGTTGCCCAAGCGGCAGCTGAATCAGCTAGGCTTGCTATGGCTCCTCCGTGAACCGTCTTCAAGAACTGAAGGTGTTTCTCCTCCAAGTTCATGGTTAAACGAGCATATCCCTCCTTCACTTCATCGATCTTCATGTTCAAAAGCGTGTAATAGGGACAAGTCTCTCCACGTTTTATCAAATCTGGCAGGGTACCCATGGCCGAGACACCTGAAAAACAGATAGTTATCTATGTTCAATATAAAATCTTTACACGTGCGCGCATGTTTAAAGAATGTTCTTCATGTCTGATATTTGCCTGGACAACTTAGTGATGCCGCATTCATCTCCGTGCCACCACATACACTTGCTTTCTCGGCATCGTTTCATATAACCGCGCTCCACTACAAGCGGGCATTTTTTGCTCGAGCCTTCTACGTCGAAGTATGTGTTGATCACTTTCTTCATTCCCTTTGGAGTCTTTTCGGTGGGAAGGTCCCTGAGCCATCTCATTATGTTTGGAGATCGGATGAGATCTGTCAAGGTTACTAGACCGACGAGGCGTCCGTGTTCAACCACTGGAAGCTTTTTGATTTTCTTTTTGAACATAATTTCAACAGCCTTACTGATGTCCATTTGAGGCTTCCCAACAGAGAGAGGCTTTGACATTATTTCACTAACTTTCATCTTTTCTGGGTCTTCAAGCTTGGGTATTACCCTTTTAAGGATGTCTCTTTCAGTCACGATTCCAAGAGCCTTTCCTCTTTCAGCGACAATTAAACACCCTATCTCGTGTTTGTTCATGAGTTCCACCGCAGTCTTCACTGTTGCCTTTGCTTCCACCGTAATAACATCCTTAATCATGATTTCCTTAAGTTTCAGCGACATTAGACGCACCAAAGAAGTTTCGGTCAATTGTTTCTTTGTCTGACTTGATATTGGGATCTGAACAAGAATTAGATATCTCTTGTGAATCTTGAATACGGATTCCAAAATATATAAAATAGGGGAAGTTAGCAGAGCAGCACAGCCAAGCCCAAGTTTCTTCTTCGTCTTCCTCGTCAAAAGATGTGCGCGCGCTTGGACAGAGAAACATCAAGTCATTAGTTTACACGTATCTCATCAACTTTGAAAGTGACGAATAACATTCTGCAGTAGCCGAAAACGCAGATAAGGGAAAGTAATGTACAAACAAGAACAGTAAACATTATAAGCATCCGTTATCATCGAACCATTTCTGAGGACTAATAAATATGAGTCTCTTGAAACTTCGACTATCCATAATAGGAACCTTAGCCGTCATAAT